>NZ_JAVRBQ020000140.1:0-104170 GCF_034531215.2 Nostoc sp. ChiSLP03a | reverse complement strand
TAATGTGAAGTTACACATATCTAGATCCCCCTAAATCCCCCTTTTTAAGGGGGACTTTGATATGTTTTTCTGGTTCCTCCCTTTATAAGGGGGGCTAGGGGGGATCGAATTCTATGCAGCTTTATAAAAAATTGGTATTAGGAGTAAAGAGTTATGAATTAAGAATTAGGAGTTAGGAGTGAAGAGTTATGAGTTATAAGTGAAACATTACGAACTCTTAACTTCTAACTCATAACTCCTAACTCTTAACTTTTAAAGCCCACTGAAGTTGTAACCAACTCCTAATAACAAGCCCACATCAGTTTGATCGAAAAATCCGGCATTGATAGCAGCTGTTGCCGTAAATTGAGAAGTTAGAGGCACATCAATACCACCAGACACCAAAAAGGCAAACTGCGAATCATCACCAGTTTTATAAGCTGCACCTACTCCGACGTAAGGTGCGATCGCTAATGGTTCGCTAAAAGCATCTGCTGGTTTAAAGGTAAAATCGTAGGTGATCGGAAGTAGAACTGTGGTGTTATCCCCAAATATGGCTGAGGGTCGTATTGATATAGAATTTGTCAGTCCGATTTTGCTAACTACCGCAAAGTTACCGTCGCCCAAAGACGTGTCACCACCACTCAAACCAATGTTAGCAGCGACGCCAAGATAGCTACTACCACCACGGGTAGTTCTACCTAAATCAATATCAGATTGCGCCACTTTGGTAGCAGATGGTTGAGCAGGAGTTTGAGAAGTCGGTTGTACGGGTTCAGAGGTTAGCGTTGCAGATGAGGTCGCCACTGTGCCTGGAATAGGTATCGGTGTTACATTGGCATTTTCTTGTATCGCACTGTTGGGCAATTGCTCTACCTTCGTTAAATTTGTGACTGCAAAAGTTTCAGTTGTTTCTGTAGAGAGATTTTGCCTAAACTCTTTGGGAGACGCTACGGTTGCGGAAGGTTCAGTTAATGCCCGATCGCTCAACTTGTTTACTGTCTGGGCGCTTGCAGATAAACCGCTACTCACGAATGCAAGAGTAGCTAAACTTGGCAACCAAAAAACACCTTGACGAAGAAAAATAGTATTCACGTTCACTCCTAAAACAATGTTGCCACGAAAAATAAAGGTTTTTGTTGATTTAAATCAACAAATTCGGGCAATATTCAAAATTTAACATCAAAAAATCGGTTTTACATCCTGAATTTCCTTGATTTCTCTAGTTAATATTTACTAGCAAAAAATTAAATTCTATAGTAATCCTGAATCACTCGCGAAAAACAGGATACCCAACAACTTTTACAAAATCGGGGATTTGTGGGTTGTAATTTTCACAAATTAAATAGAATTGATATATTTATTTGAAATATCCTGAATTTGATAGATGACAAATAGTCTTTTTGCTTAAAATCAAGATAGTGTTTATTAAGGAGGCGATGCCTACGGAGGGCTGCGCCAACGCGATTGCCATCTATTCCATGAACGAAAGAAGTTTGTTAGCAATAACTGCTTTGTTGCCAAAGGCAGTTAGATTGTGAAGTGATATTACAAAGCTTGCAAAAATATTTAGAAATTGCCTACAAGGCAAACATAGTTCTAACGTAGAACCTATTAGGAGAGACTTGAGGCAAATGTGATGAGCGAAAATAATATTCAAAAGTACCGGTTTGTCTGTACCCTGACTTTCGGTGATATCTACGGTCAAATAATTGTTTGGTTGATTACAATTACCCTAAGTTTGGCATCAGCTTTGGCGTTGATGGGTGCTAAACGGCCCGTGTACGCTTTAGCAACAGCGGGTCTCGTTGTTCTGCTATCGCTACCTTTCTTGTTGTTCGCGTTTGTCACTACCTTGTTAAATCATATTGAAGTCAGTCCTGTAGGGCCAGGAACTAAAATGGAACCCATACCAGGTAATGTCTCTCAGCAACAACCTGTACAAGCAACTAGTTAAAGAGTTAGGAGTTATGAGTAGAGACGCGATTAATCGCGTCTGTACAGGAGTTATGAGTCACTCTACCTGTGCCATAACTCTTTGTTTTTAACTTTTCACTCCTAATTTCAAAATTTGTTACAACCTCCCTGTATAGAAGCAGGGATTTTTTGTACAGATGTTATTGTTACAACGCACTAGCTGATTAATCACGTCTCTACAATAGAACAGCAGTGGTTTGCTATCAAAGGGCTAATTATGCTGGAACACGATGTGATTCTTGTCGGGGGCGGATTGGCGGGATGTCGCGCTGCTGTAGAAATTGCCCGCACTGACCCTAGTTTAAATATTGCTGTGGTTGCCAAAACCCACCCAATTCGTTCTCACTCAGTGGCGGCTCAAGGTGGTATGGCTGCATCGCTGAAAAATGTTGATTCCGAAGATAGTTGGGAAGCACACGCCTTTGATACTGTCAAGGGTTCTGATTACTTGGCAGACCAAGATGCTGTAGCGATTCTCGCCCAAGAAGCGCCAGATGTGGTAATTGACTTAGAACATCTCGGCGTTTTGTTCTCTCGCTTACCCGATGGGCGTATTGCCCAAAGAGCTTTTGGCGGACATTCTCACAACCGCACTTGTTACGCCGCTGACAAAACCGGTCACGCGATTTTGCACGAATTGGTTAACAATTTGCGGCGTTATGGGGTGCAAGTTTATGAAGAGTGGTACGTGATGCGTCTCATTTTAGAAGAAAATGAGGCCAAGGGTGTGGTCATGTTCCATCTTTTGGATGGACACATACAGGTGGTGCGGGCTAAGGCGGTGATGTTTGCCACCGGGGGCTATGGTCGCGTTTATAACACTACCTCCAATGATTACGCTTCTTCGGGTGATGGTTTGGCAATGACTGCGATCGCAGGTTTGCCCCTGGAAGATATGGAATTTGTGCAGTTTCATCCCACTGGCTTATATCCGGTAGGAGTGCTGATTTCGGAAGCGGTACGGGGTGAAGGGGCGTATCTAATTAACAGTGAAGGCGATCGCTTTATGGCGAACTATGCGCCCAGTCGGATGGAACTAGCTCCTCGTGATATCACCTCACGAGCGATCGCTTACGAAATTCGCGCCGGACGTGGTATTCATCTCAATGGCAGTGCTGGTGGCCCCTTTGTCTATCTGGATCTACGCCATCTGGGCAAAGAAAAAATTATGAGTCGCGTTCCCTTCTGTTGGGAAGAAGCTCATCGTTTGGTAGGCGTTGATGCCGTAACTCAACCGATGCCAGTCCGTCCGACAATTCACTATTGTATGGGTGGTATACCAGTTAACACCGATGGTCAAGTTCGCAGTAGTGGTGATGGTTTAGTTGACGCTTTCTTTGCTGCGGGTGAAACATCTTGTGTTTCCGTACATGGGGCGAATCGTTTGGGGAGTAATTCACTATTGGAATGTGTAGTTTATGGTAAAAGAACTGGGGCTGCGATCGCCAAATTTGTGCAAAAACGTAAGTTACCTTCTGTAGATGAGCAACGGTATCTAACAGAAGCCCAGCAACAAATTCAAGCTTTGCTAGAACAACCAGGACACTACCGCATTAACCAAGTCCGTGAAGCTTTTCAGGATTGTATGACTGAGTATTGTGGTGTTTTCCGCACTAAGGCATTAATGACTGAAGGTTTGCAGAAATTAGAAGAAATACAACAAAAATACCCACAAATTTATTTAGATGACAAAGGTAGTTGCTGGAATACAGAACTCGTGGAAGCTTTAGAATTGCGAAGTTTGATGGTAGTAGGGCAGACCATTTTGGCATCAGCCCTAAATCGCCAAGAAAGTCGTGGCGCTCATTTCCGCGAAGATTATTCCGAACGAGATGATACTAACTTTCTCAAACACACAATGGCTTACTATTCACCAGCGGGAATTGATATTCAATATCGACCGGTGGCGATTACTATGTTTGAGCCAAAAGAGCGGAAGTATTAGTAAAGGTAAATTTATATGAGAAATCGAGGTGATTACAAAAATTTTGTTCACCTCGATTAAAAATATGAAATTATTAAGTTATCAATCAGAACCTAATTGTTTCTGAATCACAGCAATTATTTTTTCTTCCCAAGCCGGATCGTTTAATTGTATTGCAGCATCACGATGACGAGATTTTCGTCTATCCATGTAAGCATAAAAGGCTTCCTTATCATCCTTGTGCGTGATAAAGTAACTTTTTAGCTCTTGGTCGCTCATTGCTGCATAGTTTACCTTATTCATAGTTCTACACTACATTCATGGTTCTATACTACCATCTAGCCTAATTTCTAGCTCTATTCCTTCATTTTGCCCAGCTAATATAAATATATTAAGCGATCGTTCATCTAATCGCACGATATAAATTGGCTGAAACATTACATTTGTAAGTTGATGGCAAAGTCTATACAAGGATTGTAGCTGTTCTACTCTTGGTTGTAGCTCGTCCATGAATTTTCCTCTTTATAAATGTATATGTAACAAAATTAGTAATATAAACATTAAGTGATGCTCTCATAGTTGTGATTTTCACATCCTATTTAGCATTCCAAATGAACTTCCCTTTCTCACCGGGATACGCTGCTCCCTCTTTGTCGCGCCACTCGAAGTATATTTCAATTGGCATTTTCAAATTCTTCATTAAGTGCAAAGTGTTACGCCATGCTAGATTTGAATCTACACCCTGTATCGAAATGTTTACCTCTGGCAAGTAGTGAAAACCAGAATTTATTTTTTCACCCTTAACGATATGAGATAGAGTTAGTTTGATCAGATACTCTACAGAAAATCCTTGTTGAATAGCAATTTCGTGCGCTGCATCAACGATTTTGTTCCAGTTCGGTTGATAAATTTCCTGACCACCAATGACGGCTCGAAGCACTCTGGTATGGTGCAAATTGCTTACAGCATCAGGTTCAAGAACTCTATAATTTTCAGTTTCAGAAACTTGCTGAGGCTGATAACGTGCCTCATATTCATTCAATAACTTCTCAATAACAGTGATGGGTGTATCCTCGAAAGGGACAGCCAGGGCTTGGAGCCTTTTGTAAATGGGATCGGGTATTCTGATAACTGGCATCATATATCCTTGTGTATTTACTTCTTTTTATACAGTTGTAACATATATATATAATGCCAACTACTTTTTAATCTGTATCAGTCCATCCAGATTTTCTGCTACGGCCAAAAGATAGCGAATTAACAGAGAAAATCTTTTCAGTGTAGAGTTAGCTAAAGAAACGATCCTCAAGCATCTAAGATATTATTGATCCGTAAAAAACTGATTATACGATTACACTTGCTAAATCCCAGATTCAGCAAGTGCGAAGATATTTTCTGTATGGCGTAAAATTCTTACTATAAAAACAAGATTTTTATTTAAAATATGAGCAATTCACAAACTTGGTACATTGTCAAGCGTTCTGCTGGAAACTGTGAAATTATCCCCAGCGACCAAGTTGGCGACGATAATTTAGAAATTATAGAACAGTGGGGGCCTTTTAGTTCGCAAGAAGAAGCGATCGCTCGACGTGTCGGACTCATTAGGGCTGGGAAGTGCCAACCGGTTTAAGTTAGGAGTTAGAAGTTATAAGTTGACAATGATAGTTTTTATTTTTAACTCCTCACTATTCACTCCTAACTTTATTCCTAACTCTTCATTTTTCTGCTGTAGATGTGCCCTGAACAGCAATTTTTTTACCTATCACTTCCACCGCTTTAGCAAATTGAGGGTCTGCAAGAGTCGCGAGTTTGTCACGTTCATGCAGCCACAAATCCTCCATCTGCTTTTTGCTCAAATCCACTTTCACATCTGGCGAAATGCCTTTGTGATTGATATCTGTACCATTAGGGGTATAGTAATGAGCAATTGTCACCGCTAATCCTGAACCATCTTCTAGGGGACGCACCGATTGCACTAGTCCCTTACCAAAGGTTTGAGTACCGACCAAAGTAGCACGCTTATTATCCTGCAAAGCCCCTGAGAGGATTTCACTGGCACTAGCGGAACCTTTATCTACCAGCACCACCAACGGTTTATTTGTCAAGGCTTTTCCGTTTGCCTCTTCCTTTTCTGCCTCTCCTTGGCGTTCAACAGTGGAGACAATCTTACCTTTATCTATCCACATCCGAGCAATATCGACACTGGAGAAGAGTAAGCCGCCTGGATTTCCACGCAGATCGAGAATATATCCAGCTACCTTTTTGTTTTCTAAATTTTTGATAGCGGTTTGCATTTCTTTACCAGCATTGGCACTGAACTGGTTCAAGCGAATGTAACCAAGATTGCCTGCTGGAGTTTTCTTTTCAGAAAACTTAACTGGATGGATTTCAATTCGCGCCCGTGTAATATCAAATTGTTTTATTTGCTTGTCGCGTTGAATAGTCAAGCTGACTTTCGATCCTGCTTCACCTCTAATCAAAGACACTGCCTGATTAGTATCCATCCCCTTAGTATCTTTGCCGTCAATTTTGAGGATGATATCTTTTGCTAAAACACCAGCTTTAAAGGCTGGTGTATCTTCGATTGGCGCAATTACAACCAATTGCTTGGTTTTTTCATCCTGACTAATGGTGATCCCAATCCCTGTCAATTCTCCAGAGGTATCCACCTGCATATTCTTGAATTCCTCTGGACTCATAAACCGGGTGTATGGGTCATCTAGCTTTTTCAGCATTTCCCGAATGGACTTATATGCATCCTGCGGATTACTGTAGGACTTGCTCAAGTATTCCTTACGAACAGCTTGCCAATCTACCTGATTAAAAGTACCGTCGACATATTGGCGCTGAACAATTTGCCAAACTTCATCTACTAATTCTTTAGGACTTGCTTTAAATAAAGCCTGACCTCGCGAATGAATGCCAAGGCTAGTAACAGCGATCGTGGAGAGTGTAACTGCCGTAGCACCCAAAACAAGCCTATTTTTTGTAATCACCATAATGACAGCTGCGTCAGAGGGAAAATAATATAGTCAGTATGCTCAATCTAACACAGGCTACCACTGTACAGACCGAGTATGTATCCTTAATTTAAACAAAATACTTGACAATCCGGCGACCTTGATGGTTAAAAGATACAAAGTTTTTGGGGATTGGGTATGGGGCATTGGGCATTGGGCATTGGGCATTGAGAAGAGACAAGGTAGACAAGGAAGAAGGGGAAGATAAGGAGAGACTTGTTCAATAATTCCCCGTTGTCCCCCCTTGCCTCCCCTGCTCCTCTGCTCCCCTGCTCCCTTTAAGGTTCTACCCAGCGTTCATCTGCCTTAATGAGGTTAATTAATTCCTCTACACCTTTATCTTCTGGGACTTTTTTAATTTCTTCTCGACCACGATACAAAGAAATATAACCAGGTGTTTTGCCAACATACCCATAGTCGGCATCTGCCATTTCTCCGGGGCCATTGACAATACAACCCATCACTGCAATATCTAGTCCAGTTAAGTGTTTAGTGGCTTCCCGGACTTTGTGCAGTACTTCCTCTAGATTAAACAAAGTGCGTCCACAGGAAGGACAAGCGACGTACTCCACCATCGTTTTTCGCAATCCCAAAGCTTGGAGAATGCTGTAACAGACGGGAATTTCTTTTTCCGGTGCTTCTGTTAGTGAGACACGAATTGTATCGCCAATGCCATCAGCAAGTAAGGTAGCAATACCAGCAGTAGATTTAATTCGCCCGTATTCGCCATCACCGGCTTCCGTAACGCCTAAATGTAACGGGTAATCCATACCCAGTTCATCCATGCGCTTGGCGATGAGGCGATAGGCGGCCACCATCACCGGGACTCGTGAGGCTTTCATGGAAACTACCAAGTTGCGGAAATCCAAAGATTCACAGATGCGGATGAATTCTATGGCAGATTCCACCATTCCTTCGGGGGTATCACCGTAAGTAAATAGCATTCTTTCAGCCAGAGAACCGTGATTTACCCCAATCCGCATCGATTTTCCTTGATCGCGCAAAGAAACTACTAGAGGTTCTAAGGTTTCGCGGATTTTATCGCCAATTTCGTCAAATTCGCTTTTAGTATACTCAGTGCGATTAATGTTTGGCTTTTCAAACACATACAAGCCTGGATTAATCCGTACTTTCTCTATGTGCTTGGCAACTTCCACGGCGATTTTCAGTCCGTTGTGATGGACATCAGCCACAATCGGTACGTCTTGGTAAGTTTTAATTAATTTTTGTTTAATTTCTCCTAAAGCTTTAGCATGAGCCATACTTGGCACTGTGACGCGGACAATTTCGCAGCCTATTTCGTGCAGACGACGAATAGCAGCCACGGAACCATCAATATCAAGAGTGTCTTCGTTAATCATTGACTGCACTACAATGGGGTAGCCACCGCCAATAGTGACATTTCCCACCTTTACAGGGCGGGTTTTACGCCGCTTGATTGTTGTATCAAAGGTGGCTTGAGGTGATGTGATGCTTGAAGTGTTTACTGTGGGCAGAGTTTGCATAACCTGATTAGGTAAATTTGCTGTTGCTCAAATATCAGATTTAATAAATCTCTGTTTCCCAGATTGCCACAGCTAGCGCTTTTTTGGACGATTAATATAGAAAAAAATGGAGAATCAAAAAGGTGAAGAAATAAACAGCAATTGAGGAGTTTTGCTCTTTTGTAAAGATATATTGCCTAAAAATCTTTTTAACTACTGAGTAGCTTGAGTGCAATCGCTTTAACCCGCCTAAGTTGCGTTGCTCCTAAATTTACACACACCAGATACTATTCGCTTTGACTATACCTCCGTATTCATGGAAAACATATTGACCAGATTCTAAACCAGTGGCATATTCCTCTAGCCAGTTCTGAAAACTTGAAGCGACGGTTGGTGATGTTGCGAAGTTGGGATGAGAGCGATCGCTAAATTTATGTTTTTATAATACAAATATACTATTTAATTTAGATTTGAGAAAATTTGGGGATTGAAATTGTAGATGTTATTACAGAATAAAAGCGGCTGTAATTATGAACACTCAAATAACACCCCAACTACCAATTCCCCCACACTTTAAGCTTGAAGAAGTGGGCAAAGTCTGGCGCGTACCTTACCAAGAACGTGCTGCTGAAGCTGAAATCTGGGCAAAACAACACGATATCAAACCTACATCTTTAGATAAAACTCATATTTGCTTACTGTTAATTGATGTCCAAAACACCTTCTGTATCCCTGGCTTTGAACTATTTGTAGGTGGAAAATCTGGTAATGCGGCGGTGGATGATAACGTCAGATTGTGTGAGTTTATCTATCGAAACTTGGGAATAATCACGAAAATTGTACCAACTCTAGATACCCACACAGCAACGCAAATTTTCCATCCGATCTTTTGGGTGAACGCTGCGGGAGAACATCCCATTACAGCCGCGACTAGCATTACACCAGCAGATGTTGAACAAGGTATCTGGAAAGTTAACCCAGCAGTTGCTAACAGTGTTACCAATGGGGATTATGAATTATTAGAAAAACACGCTTACCATTACCTTAAAAAACTCAGTCAAGACGGTAAATATCCCCTTACTGTTTGGCCTTATCATTCTATGTTGGGTGGTATTGGTCATGCTCTAGTTTCATCAGTAGAAGAAGCGATATTTTTCCACGGCATTGCGCGTCAGAGTCAGACGCAATTTGAAATTAAAGGTGAAAATCCCTTAACAGAAAACTATTCTATTTTGCGTCCAGAGGTGTTGGAAGATTTTGATCAACGTCCACTCGCTCAAAAGAACATGCGCCTGATTAAACAACTTTTAGAATATGATGCAGTAATTATTGGTGGTCAAGCTAAAAGTCACTGCGTCGCTTGGACAATTGACGATTTATTAACAGAAATTAAACAGGTAGATGCCACCCTGGCGAAAAAAATTTATTTGCTAGAAGATTGCACTTCCCCCGTTGTTGTCCCCAATGTTGTGGACTACACAGAACAGGCAGATGCAGCATTTGCAAGATTTGCAGAGGCAGGAATGCACATTGTAAAATCTAGTGAATTTGGGAATTGGGCATAGGGCATGGGGCATTGGGTTTAGTAGTTTCCTGTTTCCTCATCCTTTATTCGCTATTCCCTGCTCTCCATTCTCTCATTTCTTCAAATAGCCCTTTGGATCTTGCGCTACCCAACCCAGAGATGAGCTAGAACGCACTTCAAAATGGAGATGCGGTTGAGCGGAACTTGGTTTTCCACTAGTGCCTACTGTTCCCAGTAAGTCTCCTTTTTTTACTTGCTGACCGACAGCAACTTTGATGCTGTCAAGTTGGGCGTAGCGGCTTTGAAGTCCGCCACTGTGGTTAATAATGACCAATTTGCCATAAGAACCTTGATCGCTGGCAAAGGCTACAGTTCCAGAGGCGATCGCTAGCACATTACTACCAACTGGTGCTAATAAGTCAACACCACTATGGAAGAAAACTTCACCTGTGGCAGGATTTATTTGCCAGCCGTAAGCTAATCCGACATTTGCTACTTGTGCTAAGGGATATCCAGACAAAGATGCACGGTTTGGTGTACCTGCATCAGTAGGTAAAGGGGACTTAGTTACAACACCATTAGGCGACCAATTTACCCCCGGAACAAACACGATTCTGGGGTTTTGTTGGCAGCCATTAACCTCAAACAGGCTATCAGCGCGAACTTTGTATTGTGCCGCCACTTGTCGCCAAGTTTGACCGCGAGGCACTTCGACTACAATCCCATTGTAGGGAGGAATCTGAAGCACACTGCCAACAGCGGCAGTTGCACCATTCTGTAAAGCTGGATTCATACCAATAATAGTTGTCGGAATGAGATTATAGCGCTGCGCTATGCTCTCCAAAGTTTCGCCACGAACAACTTTATGGCGTTGGAAGCGAGATAGGGCTGGAGTTGAGCAACCATTTACAGCAGCGTTAGCACTGTTTGAGTATGGCAGTATGCTTACTAGGCCCAAGGCGCTTAAGCTACAGAGAAATAGTTGACGAAAGGGTAAAGTCATGTATAAAGGTCAATAGCGCATTAACTTTAGATTTTAGATGGGAAGAATGGGAATTGGGGAGCAGGGGAGACTTGGGGGGCAAGGGGGACAAGGGGGAATTATTGAAAATCTCTCCCAAGTCTCCCCTTCTTTCTTGTCTTTTTTGTCTCTTGTCCATGCTCAATGCCCAATCCCCAATGCCCAATGCTCAATCCCCAATGCTCAATCCCCAATGCTTAATCCCCAATGCTTAATCCCCAATGACAAATGCCCAATCCCTAATTTCTCGTAAATTGATCTGTCCACTTGCCGTTCGCTTGACTACACTTAGAAATTAGCAACTGCATTGCTGTTCTTGAGCAAAACAATTATGAAGTTATCCTTAAAGCAACTGGCGGTTTATGTGTTTTTACTGGTAATTGGCGGTGGTGCAGGTTTGTTTGGCAGTCGCTATTTCATTCCCCAAAATCGCTCGTTCCAACAGCTAAAAAATGTAACAATGGCTTCGCCTCCAGAATCCGTAGTTCCGAATTCTCCTAACGGAGCTATTGGGCTTACTGGTGGCGACAACGTGAATTTTATTGCGACGGCAGTGCAAAAAGTTGGCCCGGCTGTAGTACGAATTAATGCGACTCGCAAAGTAGCCAATCCTATCTCTGACGCTTTGAAAAATCCCATCTTGCGGCGATTCTTCGGAGAGGATGACCAACCAATTCCTCAAGAACGCATTGAGCGCGGTACAGGATCGGGATTTATTTTGAGCGATGATGGAGAATTACTCACCAACGCTCATGTAGTAGCAGATACAGATACAGTGCAAGTTACCCTCAAAGATGGTCGCAGTTTAGAGGGGAAAGTGGTAGGAGTTGATTCTGTGACAGATGTGGCGGTAGTGAAAATAAAAGCGAATGATTTGCCGACGGTAAAACTGGGCAATTCGCAAAACCTGATCCCAGGGCAATGGGCGATCGCTATTGGCAATCCTCTAGGTTTAGATAATACTGTCACTATCGGTATCATCAGCGCTACCGATCGCACTAGTACTCAAGTTGGTGTCCCCGATAAGCGAGTCAGCTTTATCCAAACTGATGCCGCAATTAACCCTGGTAATTCTGGTGGCCCCTTATTAAACGCTCAAGGCGAAGTCATTGGGATTAACACAGCCATCCGCGCTGATGCTCAAGGACTCGGTTTCGCCATCCCCATTGAAACCGCCGCCCGCATCGCTAATGAACTTTTTACTAAAGGGCGTGTTGAACATCCTTTCTTGGGTGTTGAAATGGCAGACCTTTCTCCCATCAGAAAACAGCAGATTAATCAAGAAAATCAACTGAATATTCAGCAGGATGCTGGAATTGTGATTAAGGGAGTTACAGATGATTCCCCAGCCAAGCGTGGAGGACTGCTTCCTGGAGACGTGATTCAAAAAATTAACGGGAAACCAGTCAAAACTTCAGCCCAAGTTCAGAGGCTGGTAGAATCGAGCAAAGTTGGAGACATAATAGCGATCGAAGTCAATCGCAGCGGTAAAGTTCAAACCTTCAAAGTACAATCAGGAGCTTATCCTGAAAAGAAGTAGTCAAAATAATTCGTAATTCATAGAGAACGTCATTTTGAATTACGAATTAGTCATTATTTGGTCGATAGTCCCAGAATCTTTGACTACTGACTATTAATTATTGACCATTAGACAAATGCTCTAACTGCATTCTTTGTTCCATCTGGCGCAGAAAATACCCCGTCATCATTGCCGACGCTAGAAGTCCAGCTAAATTCTCCCGATCTGTTGTGATTTGCACATTGAAATTTTCTGCCGGGAGCATTCCCACTAGCCCTTGGACATTTTGCGAGATGATTTGTTTAATTTCGGGGCTGGCGGACTGAGCAACCCTAGCTAAAACATCAGGAGACTGATGCTGTAGATATTTGAGTAACTGATTAGGGTATTCCTCAGAGTGGTCGGAAAGAAGTTGATTAGGGTGTTCCTCGGAGTTGTCATTCAAAAAATCAGGATTAAACACCATTGGCAGTTTTATTTAGCTTAATTGCTAACTCTACTCTAAACCATAGTACAAGAGTAGCGCATTCACCACGGGTATAAGTCTAGAGGAGGGGAGTAGGGTAGAGGAGGCAGGGGGTAGGGGGAAAAGAGGTTATTTTTATTCTTCCCCGTGCTTCCTATTCTCTACTTGCCACTGCCTTTAGTTCTAGTTCTAGTTCTAGTTGTTCTTCCTTCTGACTTGTAGAAAGTATTTGTGGAAGTTGTTCGATTTGGAAATACTGATGGAATTTTGGGGTTACTTGGAGTGAGTAAGAGCGAGAATCGCTGTCTCGGCGTTTGCGGATGAAACCAAGTTCAACGAGTTCTGGGACGTGCTGATATACTCCTGAACCGCGTAGGTTAATCAAGTCGCTTTGGAGTATGGGACTATTAAGGGCGATCGCTGCCAAAGTTCGCAATGCACCTACACCCAATTCTACTGGTATCATCGTTTGCACTAAATCATGAAAGTCAGACCGGAGTTGCAAACTGTAACCATCTGGAGTTTCTACTACCTCTAGGGCACTATCTCGGTGGGCATAGTTGTCCATTAGTTCAATTATGCCTTCTTTGACAGTGGCGCGATCGCACGCGGCATACTCGGCGATTTCGCCGAGCGACAAGGGTTTACCCTTTAAATACAGAATTGCTTCTATCTTCGTCGCTGTGGCTGTAATCATTTAGTCATTGGTCATTAGTCATTGGTCATTGGTCATTAGTACATGACAACTAACAATCAATAAGTGTGTGGCATTATATCGTAACTTGTCAAAGTATTTTTTAAAATTGGGCATGGCGAAAGGGAAAGGGGTAAGGGGAAAAGGGGAAAGATTAAATTCATTCCTTTTCCCTTTAACCTTTAACCTTTTCCCCTGCTCCCTTGTCCCCCAGTCCCCAGTCCCCAGTCCCTAATCCCCAGTCCCTCTATTTGTGAGAATAAATTCTGCGATCGCTAAATCTTGTGGAGTGGTCACTTTTAAATTTGTCTCTTCTCCCTCGACAATTCGGACTTCGATGCCACACTTTTCAAATAAAGCAGCGTCGTCTGTTACTTCCCAACCTTGACGGACTCCTTCAGCATGGCATTGTTTCAACAACTTGACATCAAATCCTTGGGGAGTTTGTGCCGCCCATAGTTGTCGTCTGTCGGGTGTCTCTTGAATTATGCTTTGTTCATTAACAATTTTGATGGTGTCTTTGACGGGTACACCAGCAATTAAGCCGGGACAGTGGCGAATGGCCTCGGCACAAGAGTTAAATAAGTCTGGTGTTACCAGGCATCTAGCACCATCGTGAATCAACACTTGTTCTGCGGCTATTGGCAGAGATTGCAAGCCATTGTAAACAGATTCTTGGCGGGTGGAGCCGCCTTGAATTAATTCTACTGGTTTAGTCAGCTTTAGATCGGCAATAATTGCTTTGAACTCTGGCCAATCGCTAGACTGAGAAATAATCCCGATCCAACTGATTGTACTGGCGGCTTCTGCGGCTAATAAAGTCCAAGCAATAATTGGTTGCGATCGCACTTCTAGAAGGAGTTTATTGCGGTTACTCCCCATTCTTTTTCCGATTCCCGCAGCTGGAATTAGTAAATACACAGAATTCCTCAATCTTTAAGCTATATATTTTCCCCTAAAATAGGGAGCGAGTAAGCGTCAATAAATATTATGCGAGTAGTAGCCCTTGTACCTGGCGGAATTGGCGACCAAATTCTCTTCTTTCCGACTCTAGATGACCTGAAGCGCCATTACCCTGACGCTCAAATAGATGTTGTTGTTGAACCCCGGTCAAAGGCTGCCTACCGAGTGAGCAAGTCAGTTCACGAGGTGCTGAACTTTGATTTTAATGACCGTAACAGCCTGGCAGATTGGGGTAATTTAGTTGGGACGATTCGCGATCGCGAATACGATGTTGCCATTGCTGTTGAGCAAAATTGGTTGGTAGGTCTTTTACTCTGGTTGACGGGAATTCCTATACGTATTGGCTACCAAGGCAAAGGATCGGGTTTTCTTACCCATACTGTGCCGTTTAAACCATCCCAGTATGTCGCAGCAGCATATCATGACTTGCTGCAACCGTTGGAAATAAATAGCCCTGTCCCAGAGTTAGCAGTAAATGTACCAAAACCAGATATTGAGTGGGCACAAAAGGAACAAAAACGTTTAGGGGTTCATGAAACAGGCTATATTTTGATTTATGGCGGTTCTGGCCAGTTATTACAGGCTAAAGAACTAGATAAACTCTACCCTGTCGAGAATTGGCAGCAAATTATTCAAGCCTTCCAACAAAAACAGCCCGATCTACCTGTGGTGGTTATTAAGGGGCTTGATGATGAGCTGTTTGTGCGATCGCTTCTGGAGTCTTCTCCAGATATCAAGGTAACTGCCCCAGATGATATTGGTAAGTTAACTGCCATAATTGCTGGGGCAAATTTGATGTTATCTACTGATAGCGCGGCACTACAACTGAGTGTTGCAGTCCAAACTTATACCATTGCCATCTTTGGACCCAGCAATCCAGCTAAGTTGTTGCCGAAAAACGATAAATTCTTAGCTATTGAATCCCTTACGGGAAAAACGGCGGATATTTCACCAAACACAGTTTTAGAGAAAATTTGGGGTGGCTAAACCAGTAGTTTTCCCAAACTTAGATACCTAGAACAGACAGTAAACCTCAAAACCTCTCTCTTTACAGGAGAGAGGTGAATGTATATTGCATACAAATGAAAAACTCTATAATTTATCACTCAGCCGTTGTCACAAGTTGGGAACGGCTTTCAGTTTTTATTTAGATAAATCGATCTATTTTAGAAAAGCATCCCAATGCAAGCCAAAAGACACAGAACTGCTACAAAAAGTCTGTACAAACCTCTTTCCTTTGCGTCCTTCTCCAAGGGGAGACGCTAACGCGAATGCGGTTCGTTATTTCATTCTTTGCCTAAGCCCAAATGCTGTATAAAAATAAACTTGCGCATTTGGGATGCTCCCTTTATTAATTAGAGGCAAGCAATAAATGTCCAGCTTGCCATATATGTTCCCACAAATATACTAGGATAATCAGCATTACTATCGGAAACAAACCAGTCAGGAGTGGCTTTCTGCTGTCGAACCCTGTTTTCCAACCCAATTTGTAAAGATATATTCTCGTGAACAATTTTTGCATTAGCAATTTCTAGCATTTTCTCTATTGACTGTTGTAGCCACTCTGCTCGAACAAACAAAGTGTGAGATGGATGATCGCCGTAGCAAAAAGGTACTATGAGAACAAGATATCCTTTGTCGTTTAGTATTTTATTCAGACAAAATTGAATAATTTCTTGATCGTCTTTTTTTTCTTGGGTATCTTTGTTAATGCTATGAAATAACAAACCTGCTAGCACTACTGCATCAAATTTTTGATTATCTTCAACAAGTTCAGACAAGAAAAGCGATAAATCTTTGGTAACAAACTTTCTATTTGGATAGAGTTTTAAACATTGTTCAATAGCCAATTCACTGTGATCGACTCCTAGATAGTCACATCGAGTCGGAAGATATTTGCTTAAAGCCCCATTACCGCATCCTAAATCTAATAAAGAGAATGACTTTTCTGGAAAAGCGTTACTTAAAAAACCACCTGTAGGTGTGTATCGGGTGATATTCTCTGGGGATTCAAAGTAGGAATAATAGTCATCTTGAAAACGTTCTTCTTCAGATGTTGCGCGTTCAGGTACTAAATTTGTCATTCTAAAACCCTCCTTTTTTCAAGCTTGTTTGATTACAAAATTGCTCTTTCACATCTGGCGAACTACTGAAAGCGCTTTAATCAAACAGTATAAAATAAAACCTGTTATTTTACTGTATAAGAAACAGGTTTCTACTCTCAGCATATTTGCTATAGTTAATTTAAAAAATATCTTTTTAGATAGAGAAAAATTTCATCCTTAGAGGATGTTTTAAATATTGCAAAATATAGTATGTATCAATACGATTCAGTTAAGTTTTTGGTATTGATTTCGGCAAATAGAGACCCGAAATTATACTTTGTGTCGAGGCGCTAACGCTTCTCTACAAAGGATTTAGGGCTTAACTGAACAATATTGCAATCTCAGAAGAATAACCTCACACAGTCCACTCAAACGAAGAAAATTTTCTCAAAAATCTTCCATGACCTATTAGCTATTTAAAATATTTCAAAAAAAGCATCATCTAATTCATAACCTAGAATTTGCGCCATAGACTTTAGGCGCGAGAGGCTGGGTATGTTTTGTTGTTTGAGCCAATCACCTAAAATAAAGATTTTGTGCATCAAAAATATCTCTAAGGCTTCAGGATTATACTGAATACCTTCTTGGGAACTAAACTGGTGTGGTACAAGCATGGCGGCATAACGAGCAAATTCCCCAGCTTTCCAATCTAGTAAAAATGGCAACCAGGGATATTTGGCATCTAGACGCACAAACCACAGGCGCACCTCTGGAATTTCTGAGAGTTCCCGTGGATCTCCAGGTTGGAGATCGTAATTGACATCAAAGCTTAGCTGCTGTTCGTGGGATGCAACCCCATCTTGCAGCATTTTTTCAATCACCGTTGATGCCGGGGACAGATCCAGATTGTTAATGAAGTCATTATTAAGTGCGATCGCAATTGTCATTGATTTAGCAGCCACCTTTTTGATGCTCAACTGTAGGATCGAGAATATACAGTAGCAGCTTTCAGGGATTGACGCTACATAGACTTTGGATCGCACAAAGTCTTTTTCATAAATCAATTAGTATTTACTGATACTTTTTGCTGATAATCTCGTCAACCCATACAAGGTTTAAACACAAGTCTGACATTGCTCAAATTTATTTGATACTTTTGCTTAATTTTCGGTGATTTTAACAAATATACATCTAATTACTAGCTTTGATATGAGCCACTGGCTATCGCTATTCACTTCACTGATTTTTACTAAAATTAAATGTTACTTTGATCGTTGCTATAATTACTCGCATCTAATTAAAGAATTACTACACGATTAATATGGTACGCCATTAGAATTAGCCTACTTGGGTAAGGCAATGGCTGCCCCAAGGTGGACATTTACAGCAATTTTAAGTTAAAGTTGTAATGAGTTTGTTTTAGATTAAGGTCTGACAAAGTAGCCGTTAACAAGCAAAAAAAATCCTAATCGCCACCTGTCACTTTCACAGCATCAAAAGCCAAAACATAAGTACAGGTGAGACAGCGGTGTGCAATATCATTGCATATATTAAATAACCAATAAACATTTAGACGGGAAAATTCCCCCAACAGTTAACAAGCTGTAATATGCAAAAACAAACAATTACTACAAGACCAATTCGTTCCTTAGAAGATGCACTTGAGCGCTGTCAAATCCTGGGTATGCGCGTCAGTCGTCAGCGTCGCTTTATTCTGGAATTACTTTGGCAAGCCAATGAACATCTTGCTGCAAGAGAGATTTACGATCGCTTGAACCAACAAGGCAAAGAGATCGGTCATACCTCTGTTTATCAAAATTTAGAAGCATTATCCAGTCAAGGAATCATTGAGTGTATTGAACGTTGTGATGGGCGTTTGTACGGCAACATTAGTGACTCTCACAGTCACATAAACTGTGTGGATACAAATCAAATTCTTGATGTTCATGTGGAACTACCAGAAGATTTGATCCGCAAAATTGAAGAAGAAACAGGAGTGCGGATTACTGACTACAGTATTAACTTTTTTGGCTACCGTAATCCGGAGGAGGGCTAGGCAGCAGGGAGCAGGGGAGCAGGGAGCAGGGAGCAGGGGAGAAATCAATTCAAAATTCACTCATTCAAACATTTTAGAACTTCTGCCTCCTCTTTCCTAATGCCCCATGCCCCATGCCCTATTCTCCAATCGAATTCTTGCCAAAAACTGTCTCATCATCGGCATCATCATCATCTAAATCTACTGATAAAATTGCGCCTTCACAGCTTTCAATTAGTCCGATCGCAGGGGTTTCGTTCCAATTAACGTTTGTGTTTGGCGTGATTTTCACAGTGTTTAAAAAGCGCTGCTGCGATGCTTGCGGCGGTAAACTACGCAAATGTTTCAGTTTTTGAAACAACTCTTTAGAGAACAAGGCTCCATTATCAGCAGCCAATTTTTTGTCACTCGCAGCAAGGATGGCGTCAAATAAGCAGGCGTTGGTGAGATCGGCAGAATTAAGATTTGTCCCCATCAGGTTTGCCTGTTGCAGGTTTGCACCTGTGAGATTTGCCTGTTGTAGATTCGCACCTGCGAGATTTGCGTGTTGTAAGTTCGCGCCTGCGAGGTTCGCCTGTTGCAAATTGGCTCCAACCAAATTCGCACCTGTTAACTCCGCATTAGATAAATTTGTTTGCTCAAGATTTACCCCAGTTAACATCACTTGCGATAAGGAGGCTCCCGATAAATTGAGTCCAGCCAGAGACTTGATTCGGGTTGCAAAAGCGCTTTTATGCAAAACCGTTGTCCTAGCAATTAGCACACTCAGCACTTCTGGGTTGAATTCTATTAAATTGACTGGATTTCCACAAGGCCAAAATGGAACTTTTGTTTCTCGGTAGCAAGCACAAAGCAATAAAAATACATTCAGTCCCACCGCAGCATTTACCTGTTCAACATTCACAGGATTTTGCAGTGCATGAAAATTAGTCAAAGCGTTGTGGGCTATCCCCTCATCTAACCAACGTCCTTGACAGTAAGCACGCCAGAAAGATAAAAGACTTTGAAATAAAACTTCAAACGAAAATTTGTGCTTTTGCTGGCGACGCAATCCGGTGATCGCTAGTTCTTCTATTTCTTGGCTAAGTATCCCGTAACCTAGTAAATTATAAATATTCTGGGCCACGCTAGTGGACGTACCATAAGCCTCATCTTGGTACTGAGTCAGAAATTTAAGTTGGGCAGCAATAGCATCTGCACAAAGAGATTCTCCTAACTTGAGATGCGAAAACTCAATTAAACTACTTTTTGCTGTGCTTTCGCCTGAGCTTTCTACATCCCAAATTTTAAAATAAAATGCTGGTAAACTATTAAACTCACCAGTTAGATTAATTTGATGGCGTTGCGAGTGTAAAATTTTGAGAGCGATCGCTTGCATCCGATCGAGTAAATCTTGGGGATGACGATTAGCGAGTAAATTAGCGATCGCTTCTGGAGTCCGATGAATATGAGCTGTACCCGAACGCAGTAACATCGTCTTGATTCCACCAATTAGCGGATAACCCAACAACCATCGACTCAGACGATGATGAATTTCCCATAACAGAAAAGACTTTTGGGTATTAGCAGCTAACTGCAATAGTTCATCATCTAGCAATCCCTCGCGGTGCAAGATGCCCAACAAATGCAGCATTAAGGGTTGACGGATAAGGGCAGATAATTCGCTTAACTTTGATTGGCTGTTAAATAACCCTGCCTGTTTTAACAATGTAAAGAAATTTTGAGCAATGGGTAATGATTGCAGTTTTGCCCACTGTTGAAACCATTGCTTGAATTCGTCCACATCCAATGGCTGAATAATAATTCGCCTCAATAATAGCGGTACTTCCGAGACGATTTCTGGTAACGTCGTTGAACGACTTGTCAACACAACTTTGTGGCGGTGCTGAGATTGAAAGTTCAGTAATTGCTGAATAAAAATTGCTTGTGCCCTGATACCCTGGACAGAATGGGGCAGTTCATCCAAACCATCCAACAGCAACAGACAAGGGAGATTTTCTTGCTCTAACCAAGTTGAAAGATTAACACCAAAGGCAGAATTTAAAGTTTCGATTAAAGTTTTACCGTATTTTACATCTCGCAACCTAATTACTATAGGCATCCAAGTAGGGTACAATTCCTGTGCTACCTGTGCTGCCCAAAGTTGGCAAAAACTAGTTTTTCCATAACCCGGTTCTGATTCAATAACAGCGATCGTTTCTAAATCAGTTAACTGTTGCTGCGCCCATGTTTTTAAATCAACTGGTTTAACAGCTTTTTTATCTTGCTCAGAAATATTTTCCTCTATTGGTAAGCCTTTTAGTGGCACATAGATATCCTTAAGAGCAAAGGATTCCATTAGCAAAGGGATACTGAGATTTTTAATCAAACTTGCACGGTAATGTTCTCGGTGCAAATCAATTTTTTCACTGACTGTAGAACCAACTTCTGGGCTGATGAAACTGGGAGATAATGAAATCCCCAAACGGAAAAATTTTTGCAGTTGGGCTAAAGGAGCAGCATTCTCGGTGACGACTACTAGTATGTCACCAGGAAGTGAGTTGACCAAGCGCTGTGTTAGAAGTTTCGCTTCCGGTTCCTCTGCACCATTGGCAATTAACCAAACGATCGCAGCACTATTTATTTGTTGCACCAGCAATGAATCTGCAACCGAAGACAGTGCTTGTTCAGCTTGAGTATCAGTCAATTTACCTGGGCTGAGAGTTTTTAGCAATCCTTGTAGTTGCGGATCTTGGAGGATAAATTTACCTACGTCCTCTTTAAGTATGTGTGCTTGTATGGGTATAATTGCTCGGTCTAACCACGGTTTTTGTAAGCTTGCTTCCTGCTCTAGAATTGCTTGCAAAGCTTGGAGATAGGCAATTTGAAACGCTAGCCACGTTCCTTCGTTACGTTTTAACGGTTTTTTTTGGCTGAGACTACGCAATAGTTTTTTTGTCAACAGGGAAATGACACTGATTTCTTCCCAAACAATACTTAAGGGCAGTTCTAAAACTTCTACCAAGGTACAAATATCAAAAGGTATGAGGCTTTTGAGTTCCATATCCTGAACAATACGGTAGGCAATACCTGCCAATTGCCCCTCAGAAAACCCTCTGATTTGATTGATGGCGATATGGCGTTCTGCCAACCAGTGCCGAATACTCAGGTTCATTTAATCACACAGTGAAAGCTGTTTATGGCAATTACGATCGATTTATCAGTTTGCGAAAACAGGTGACAATGGGGAAGACAAAGTTTTATATCAAAGTTGTTTTCTGATTGGTAAAAAACAGTGCCGATCTAATTGAGTGGACTATGAGCGATCGCCCTTTAAAATTATTGTTAATCGACCAAGACCCAATTTTTCGTCTGGGATTACGGATAGCCCTAGAAGCGATTCCTAACCTAGAAGCGATCGCAGTTGTAGAAACTGATACCATTGCCTTGCAGATTCTAGCAGAAATTGCCGACAAAGACCCTAACCAGGTAAATTTGGTAGTTTTAGAATTTGGCAATGGTCGCTCTACCACCAGTCAACAGCTAGGTTTACAATTCTGTCGGCAACTCAGAGCCTTATATCCCAACCTACCAATCCTGCTCCTCAGTTCTATTCAAGAACAAGGACTGCTATTAGCTGCAAAATCTGTTGGTATCAATGGCTACTGCTCCAAA
Source organism: Nostoc sp. ChiSLP03a (assembly GCF_034531215.2). Lineage (NCBI taxonomy): Bacteria > Bacillati > Cyanobacteriota > Cyanophyceae > Nostocales > Nostocaceae > Nostoc > Nostoc sp. ChiSLP03a. The sequence goes on along the minus strand of NZ_JAVRBQ020000140.1, from coordinate 81,864 downwards.
GGTACACCACTTCCTGAGTTAGTCGCCGCCATACAAGAAGTTGCAGATGGTGGTTTTTACTGGTTCCAGGATACAGAAGCAGTAATAACTCCTAACTCCTGTACAGACGCGATTAATCGCGTCTCTACTCCTAACTCCTTACTCCCCTTCTTTAAACTGCGAAATAATTTACGTTTGTCAGGAATCGCTAACATTGATGCTACCCTAGCCGCCGTAACAGCACAATTACAAACTCCTGGACTGCCAGTACTAGATCGAGCCATTCTAGCTGGACAGCGGCGAGAACTGCTAGCGGCTCGTTGGTTGCTAAATCGGTTGTTGGTTTCACCACAAGAAAGGCAAGAGGAACAGATTCCACTTGCTGATGAGCCGCCTGTGATTCCTTCATTGAGTAGTGCCATTCAGCAACGGCAAACTGTATCACCTTTACTGAGTCCGGGAACACTACAATCTGCCTTGTTTACATCTTGTGTTGCTAAACTTCAATTTTCTTTACGAAATGTCACAGATATACCTTTAGAAATTGATATCTTTCGTGAAGATAAAAAACGGGAATTACTTTATCTAATCCTACAAAAATTAGCTGGACAGTTGGATGAACTGCGTACTTCTCAAATAGAGATTAATCAATTATATGAACTAAAAAATACTTTACTATGTGATTTATGGCAAGCAGCAATTACAGATTTTTTTGGGAAATTTTCTCGAATAAAAATAGTTAATCAAAATATAGAAATTGTTAATTTATTGCTGCAAAATACAGAGATTGTACAGAGAGAGATTATCAATAAAATTCCGCTAGTTTGTGAGTTGTATTCTTATCTTTTATTTCAAACAGAATTGAACATTGATAATACCTCCTATCCAGTAGTAAGTGCCGAAGCTAAGTCTCAAGCATTAATGATTTTAGAGAACTTATTGATTCAAGTAGCGAATGGAGTAGTGCAACCACTATTAAATTATTTAGCAGATGTAGAAGAGATTAAGCAAAACTTTTATGGACGCCAATTGATTTCTACAAGAGAAATTGAACGATTTAGAAATGATTTGTCGTGGAAATATAGATTAAAAAATTATATAAACGAGCCAAAAGCAGTTTTTGAAAGTCGGTATGAACTATTTGTAATTGCGCCTCGTGGCATTGCCAATACTTCAGTTTATGCCCCTCGAAATCAGGAGTTAGTAAAACTTTCTAATATTCCCTTAGTAGTGACATTGCTCCTAGAATTTAGTGATGCGATCGCACCGCGTTTAAAATCACTATTAGCCGTTTTCGGTAGCGGTATAGTTTTTATCCTTACCCAAATAGTTGGTCGGGGTTTAGGTTTAATCGGTCGTGGTATTCTTCAAGGTATTGGTAGCGTTTCGTCAGTAGAAAAGAACTTTAAACGAAATAGCGATCGATCTAAGTGAACCAGCAGGCGGGAATGAGAGGGAGGGGACAAGGGGAACAGGGGGAGAAATCAATTCAAAATTCAAAATTCAAAATTCAAAATTAAAGAACTTCTGTCTCCTGCCTTCTGCCTTCTGTCCCTTCTTTCCCAATGCCCAATGACAAACGACAAACGACAAATGACAAATGACTTTATTGGACTAGCAATTTCTTATGTTTACGCTATCAGTCTGCTTGTGATTGGCGAGGGACTACGTAGGCTATTTGGTGTAAAGCCGGATTTGACCCGCAAAGTAATTCATATTGGTGCAGGGATGTGGGCTTTCGGAGTCCTGCTACTGTTTAAGAATTGGGAAATCGGAATTATACCTTTTGCTACCTTTATCGGACTTAACTACTTGTTTTACCGCTACCGAATCATCGGCGCAATGGATACTCAGGATAGCTCACCTGGTACGGTTTATTTTGCGATCTCAGTGACACTACTGTTCGGGCTACTGTGGCGACCAGATGGGCCAGTGGATAGCGTTGCGATCGCCGTAGCTGGGATAATGGCAATGACCTGGGGTGACGCACTAGCAGCATTAATCGGTAAACGTTTTGGGCAACATAAATACCAAGTGGGAAGTTCTGTGCGTTCCTGGGAAGGTTCAGCAGCAATGTTTATAGTAAGTACATTAGTGATTTTCTTAGTGCTGTTACTGTTACCTGGTTCTTTGCTAAGTCCCCTAGCAACGCCTTTAAGTTTCGGATGGGCATTGTTGACGGCGGTGGTAACTGCTACTTTTGCAACCCTAGTAGAGGCAGTCTCGCCCCACGGCACAGATAACCTCAGCGTACCTTTAACAGCGGCGGGAGTAGTTTGGATTTTCATGCAGGGTTTTTAAGGCATTTCCAATTACCTCGTTCCCAGTCTACGACTAGAATTTCAGCCACTAATATAGATTCTCAATAAAAACAGCTATTTCACTGCGATATCTGCGGCAGGCTATGACGCTTGACGGCTCACTAACGCTGCGCTATCGGTATCGCACTATTAATTCGGCGATTTATACCCCTAATTTTTAGCACCTAACTTTGGAGTACTGCTACTTCATACTACAATACTACTATTTTGAAATTGGCAGTGTTCGTAAACACAAAATGTCTGTGATCGAGAACACATATTTTTTGATTGAGACAACTATATGATCTTCCCCACATGGACATACAGCAAGAATACATCTTGTAGCCTGATTTCCATCTTGTTTCTCTTAACTCCAGCGATACACTGTTATGCTTCATTTTCTGATTGAGCAGAAATTGTCAAAGCATACCTGAAAGGATTTCCCACAATTGAAGAAGGCAGAAGCCTGTAAGTATCAATCAAAACTTTAGTTGTGGGTGATTGCCCATTACTAGAACAAGATTGTGTCGAGATATGTAACAGCAAATACAAAGCATTCTTGCTTCAATCTCATGCTTTTAAGCGTGGGATTAAAGCAAAAATGCCTTCATCCCTCGTACCTTCTGGCTTCTGAATGCATTTTTCATCAAAAAACAACTCTAGCAACATAGGTACAATCAATATGAACTTTAAACAATTTGGTGTATTACTGTCTATATCTACAATTCTTGGAATCAACGCGATCGCGACTAAGGTTTTGGCTGATGAGCCTAGTATTACTTTTGGAGATGCAATCGGGTCTGGTGGATGTAAGGTTGCCGATCAGCTTGTTGGAGAGGATGGTAGAACCTTATCGCTCATCTTGGATAACTTTAGTGCATTCAGTGGTGACCGTAAAAAGTGTATTTTACGCGTTCAAAGTTTTATTCCAAGTGGTTTCATCGTCCAAAATGTACAAGTACTGTACCAAGGAACTACTGATATTAATAGCAAGAGTAAAGGTACCAGCTTAAGCAGAACTTATAGCTTTAGTGGTGGTGCTCTTGGTCAAGCCGTAGCTCCCCCTAAAACTAGCAAGTTTACATCTAGTAAGGCATTTGCGGAGCAAGATGAGATTACTGTTCTAGCTGCTACAGGTTTATGTAGTGGTGGTGGACAAGGATTATTAGGTATTAATCTGACTGCACAATCCTCAGCAGGAAGTTCTATTTTTGTTGATACAGCCGATCTCAATGCTGGGGATGTGATACTTTCTTTTGACCTAAAGCGTTGTTAGTAGTTGCTTTTAGCGATTCTGTGGATAGATGGTGATACACGCACCAAATTCCAAATTTAGTGGTCTTCAATGAGTGGTGAGTCTAAATCCCCCACTCATTGAATCTACCAAATGTATTCTTCTTTCAAATTACAAATTTCTATTGATGGAGAGGAAGTTATGTTGAAATTGAGTGATGCACGTAATTTTTTCATATTAATGTGCTTGTTTTTTTTCTGTTATGATGCCAATTCATCTAGCACTGCTACTCCAGTAAACAACCAGCCACGATTTTCGGTTAACAGAGGATGTAATATAAGCTTCAATCCGCAAATAAATCAGTTTACGCTTCGCGCTCCTATAACTGTAAAGGCACAATCATCAAGGGCTAGATGTATCATTAGAATTGATACCTCTAATACTCAAAAACAATTTAGACTCGTGCCTTTAGCTGTAAAAGGTGTAGTCAAGAAAGCACCAGCACAAGTAGCTATCACATCATTTTTACTTGGCGATAAACCAACTCCATATCAAATAAGATATGGAAGTACTATAAATTTTGATTTGACCAAGCAAATACTTCCAACTAACTATACAACTACAGGAAAAAGTATTTTAGGCATTAATTTAGTATTAACAACAACTGGAGGAGAACTAGAGTTGACAGATTTAAAATTTGCACTTCAACAAAAATAATAAGCTCAATTTTGAGGGATGCTCCCAATTCTGATGATGTTGCGTTTGCGATCGAGGTGCTGTCAATATTAGCAAAGGCAGCGAGAACTGCAAAGTCAGTAATGATATAGGACTAATATCTGATTTTTGAACGAGATTTTAGATAAAACCTTAGAAAACGGGCTTTTCAGTCTCAAAATGTTTTCAGAAATCAAATTGGAGTCCTATATCAATACCTTGTTTAAGTTATTATAGTGACAACTCCGTACGTAAGTGCTAATTCCAATTGCGGCGAAAATGGAAGAAGCCTTCTAAAAACTCTTGCAAAGGAATGTTAGTATTTAACTTTTGCTTACTCCACTCTCTTGCAGTTCGTTCCAGAATTTCTGAGAAACTGGGATAGGCAGGAGATAAATTTGCTAGGTGTTTAACTTTAATTTTTTGTGATATTGCCAAGGCAATCAAATTAATTAATTCTCCAGCTTCTGCCCCCAATATCGAAGCCCCTAAAATTTCTCCATTGCGTAGCACAATTAATTTACACATACCAGTGGTTTCATCCCGAAGTTGGGCTGCTGCCACTGTTTTAAAATACTGTCGCAAAACTAAAACTTCATCTCGACGAAATTGGCGTTTTGCCTGTTCCTCTGTCAAACCCACTTGCGCCAGCATCGGCGCAGAAAATATCACCCAAGGAATTGAGGAATAATTTACTCGTAATCTAGGGAAAAATAGTGCATTGTTCAGGGCAATTTTTGCTTCATAATTAGCGATATTGGCAAAGTCGTAACCACCAATTACATCACCACAAGCATAAATGCGGTGGTTAGTGGTTTGCAGTTTATCATTTACTACTAAGCTACGCCGATGCCATTTCACACCTACTGTTGCCAAATTTAGAAATTCAAGATTCGGCTGTTGGCCAGTCGCCACTAAAATTTCATCAGTTTCAATGGCCTTATCTCCTGCTTGAATCCACTTTTTATTTTCAATTACCCTCACCTGAGTTACTGGTTTTTCGGTGAGTACGCGCACACCTTCGACTTCTAGCTGCGCTTGAAGCAATGTAGCTATCTCAGGGTCTAGATATGGAAGAACATAAGGATGCTTGACTACCAGCGTCACACTGCAACCAAACCTTGCTAAAGTTTGAGCAATTTCAATACTTTGGGGAATTCCACCGATAATTACCCAATTTTTGGGTAATGTCGCTCCCCGGAAAGATTGCCAAATATTAGAAAGGGTTAGATAGCCAGTGGCTTGTAATCCTGCAATCTCTGGAATTTCTGGATGCGAACCACTGGCTAGCAAATAAGTACGGGCACGTAGTAGGCGATTGTTAACGGCAAAAGCCAATTGAGGTGAAGATTGAAACTGACCACTGCCAACGATCGCATCGACTCCCTGCGCAGCTAAAATGGCTGGGGAATACTGTTCTTGGAGATTTGAAGCGACGCATTGAGCATACAGCATCGCTTCTTGCCATGCCATAGATATCTGGCATTCTTTTGAGGTATCAGTGTGTGTGGCATAAATACCAAAACCAGCCGCATCCTTCAACTTCTGCGCTAGTTTACCAATTTCGGTAAGAGCATAGTCATGAGTAAACCCGTAGTCTACTTTGGGTTGTACCAGGGCAACTGTAGCACGTAATTGGGTTGCAGCAAGTGCAGCATAGTATCCAGCAAGACTGCCACCAATAATTACAACATCGTAGTCAACGGTCACGTGAATTTAGATTAAAGTTAGGAGTTAGCAGTTAGGAGTTAAGAGTTAAGAGTTAGGAATTAGGAGTTAGGAGTTAAGAGTTAGGAATTAACAGTTAAAAATTAAAACCTTTTTTAAGTTATAACTCCTAACTTATAACTTATAACTCCTAACTCTCTTTGAGCGCTGTTAGTAAGCGTTGGTTATCGGACTCTTGACGTACAGCAACCCGGAAAAAGCGATCGCCTAGTTCTTTAAAACTAAGGCAATCGCGGATTAAAATCTGATGGGACTTGAGTAATTGTTGCTGTAACTGGGAAGTAGATTCTTGGGACTCAACCAGTAAAAAGTTAGCAGCACTTGCTTGGGGTTGCAATCCTGGGATTTCAGCTAAACCCTGAAACAGTTGGTTTCGTGCAGGTGGTAGCCATGCCCAGGTTTGCTGCTGAAACTCTGTATCTTGGAGTGCCGCAATTGCCGCTGCTGCCGCTAGCGTGTTTACAGGCCAAGGATCTCGCCATAGCTGCCATTTAGCTAGGCAGTCAGGATGTGCGATCGCATATCCCAATCGCAGTCCTGGGAGACTGTAAAATTTGGTCAGCGATCGCAATACTACTAAATTTGGATATTCCTGCACCACCGGAATCAGGCTTTGTTCCTCATTAGGCGGCACAAAATCCATAAATGCTTCATCCACCACAACCAAAGCAAATTGCTCCAGGTAGGGCAAAATAGAGTCCCGTGTAAATAGTTTTCCAGTTGGGTTGTGCGGATTATTCAGCAATAGTCCTTTGTCCTTTGTCCTTTGTCCTTTGTCCTTTGTCAACGACCAATGACCAATGACCAATGACAAAGGACACTCCAGCACATTAGCGTTGTACCCTGCCAAGGTTCGGTAGTAGTCGCCAAAGGCTGGAGTGATTAAAATTGTCGCGGCTAATTGAGCTAATTCCCTACCGATTAAAGTGAGTAATTCTGCGGAGCCGTTACCCGGCAGAATCCACTCTGACGGCAATTGATGGAAGTGACTGAGAGCTAGTCTCAGTTCACTATAGTTTGGGTCTGGATAGTGCTTAAGATTACCAATTTGGGACTTAATAGCAGCGATCGCGCTGTTTGGAGGCCCCAACGGGCTGATGCTAGCAGAAAAATCCAGAATAGCATTAGGGGGACAGCCAGCCAGTGCTGCTGCCCAGGCTAAATTTCCCCCGTGTGCAGGTTGCCGCATTAAAAAAGGGTTCCCGAAGACAGAACCTATGCTTTTGGGGGTGCTACCTTTTCTCTAAACAGTTTTCCTGCGGAGAAGGCAGGAACCCTTGTCGCTGGAATTTCCATTTTTTCATTTGTTTTCGGGTTGCGACCTTCACGGGCTTTACGTTCCCGCGATTCAAATGAGCCAAATCCCACCAACGTTACCTTATCACCAGAGGAAACCGCTTCAATAATCGTTTCCAAAGCGGCAGTTAAAACTGCATCCGCTTGTTTCTTGGTAACACTAGCCTTTTCAGCTACGGCATCAACTAATTCACCTTTGTTCATGTCAAACTCCTGAAGGTTTACTTGAGATTTGAGTACGGATGCACATTAATACATCCGTACTCAAATCTTTGTTCGCGGAAATACAAAAATCATCCTTTGGGAGTATTTTTTCTCAAAACGGCTGTACATCCCATCGGCTCGACTTTTCAATGAATCATTCTAAGGTGTTGTAGCCTGATGTGGATAGATGAAACCATTAATTTATATAGATTTCAGGATTTTTTGTAATTTTAGGGTACTTGTTTCACTAAAAACCACCCTAAAAGTAGGAAAAAATACTTAGTAAATCCTGCAATTGCCAAGAAAACATGGGAGAGATGGTCAATGTTTGTTGGCATTCATTACCGATGTTGAAGAGTTATTGCTGAGATTAACCAATTTTTATGGAAATTGAAGGCTCAGATTCCCGATTTCTCTAAAAAATCGTAGATTTTGCTCACTTTTTATCTGATATGGAAAATCCAATGCGAAATTTAACTCATAGCAAGCTTCTTTAGTAGCGAAGAGGGAAAACTTAAAGCTTCTCCCCTAGAAGGTTATCCATTAGTCACATGTTTCTTAACATTTGTGGGGCGATGCCTACGACGGTAAACTACGCTGCAAAAACTTTTTCTGGTGCATCCATTACGCGTAGCTTACCGTAGGGGTACAACGAACGTAGGCACTTAACAAACCTATTCCCTAGCAGAAATTTTCTGTTGCACCCAAGCCCGAAAAGCACGGGTAGTAGCAATTTCCCCATTCTTCTTAGCTTCTTGGATAAACTGAGGAATCTCCTTGACCGACACAGGTGCAAAAGTAGGGCTGGTTTCGACTTCTGAGTATTGCCCACCTGCAAGCGTGTATACTCGCAACACACTGCCGTTATAGCGCCAAAATTCAGGGACTTCCATCGCAGCATAAAGCCTCAGCTTGTCTATTGCAGACCTAGAATATTCCACTTCCAGCACCAGGTCAGGGGGCGGGTCGATAGCTATGTCAATATTTTCTTTATCTCGAACTAGCGCTTCATTTTGGATGTAATAGCTACTATCTGGTTCGGCTCCCCGCTGCAAATCATCCCGCATTAAAGTTAATGAACCAGCGCGTCTAATTTCCCAGCCCAACTCTTCGCACAACACGCCAACAAAAACCTCTATTAAGCGATTTGAGTTCTCATGCGGCATTTGTGGGGTCATAATTTCTACGGTTCCATTGTCATAAGCAAATCGGGAGTTACGATTTGAACCCATTTCAGCCAGCATGGTTTTAAATGTCTGCCAGCTGATATTTTGAAGTAAAACCCTATTTTCTGCGGATGTTGTTATTGCCACCATAGTTCAGTTCTTTGCAACAAACCTTTTTCCAGTACTGTATCCCTACGAACCTTTTACCAAATTCGTTGTATATTGAGTACAAAATCAGGTAAAACATTTTCGCCAGAAATAGTTTGAGGGCATTTTAAAACTTCCACATCTTGTCCTGGACGATAAATTTCTACTTCCTGTTTTTTTCGGTTAATCAACCAACCTAGACGACAACCATTTTCGATATACTCTTGCATCTTGTTCTGAGTTTTTTTCAAGCTGTCATTAGGCGAAAGTATCTCAATCACAAAATCAGGACATAAAGGAATAAATTTTTCTTTTTGTTCTTTAGTCAAAGCATCCCAACGAGATTTTTCCACCCAAGAAACATCTGGAGAACGGTCAGCCCCGGATGGTAAAGTAAATCCAGTTGATGAATCAAAAACTTCGCCCAATTTATTTTGGTCGTTCCAAAACCATATTTGAGCGTTAATAGTAGAATTACTTTTTCCTGTTTCTCCTCCCGTAGGTGGTATTATAATCAACTCTCCTTGGGCATTACGTTCTAATTTTAAATCTGGGTTTTCTTCACACAATTGATAAAATTGCTCTCTTGTCAGTTGAATTACAGAATTGAGGTTTAATGTAAGTGCTGTCATCAGAGTATTTACCTTTTTGTTAGCTGACTGGCTACAAATCTTCAGTTAAAGTTTTTTAACAAAAATTATAAATAACATTTTCACAATGGGGTTTTATTTGCAAAGTTTTTCAAACAAAGAAATTCAACAAAATCTAAAGCTTCCTCTTGTTTATCTTGTGGAAGAAAGTGCCACTTTGTTAATAACTCTTATTCTGAAATCATTAGTATTTACCCCCTACTATTACTTTTATTGTAATTGGGTATTTTTATTGTAGAATAACGTTTAAATTTAATCCTACTTGCGAACAAGAAGATCCCCGACTTCTTAAAAAAGTCGGGGATCTGAGCCTTTAGCAGAAATGACTCACTTACTCGTTATCTTTAATTATCTGCCAGGAACCTTCAACCCCCGACGCTCAAGGATTTGCCGCACTTCTGGGCTAGGGGCGTAGTTATAGCCGTATGAGGAGTTTTCAGAGTCGTCCATGATTTGAGGTGTGAGCAATACAATCACCTCATTGCGCTGATTCTGTCTGTTTGTATTTCTAAACAGCGAACCAATCAGCGGAAGATCACCCAAAATTGGAATCTTAGAGACAGTTGTCCGGTCTGCATCTTGAATGATGCCTGAAAGAATTAGTGTTTGACCATCTCTCAAGCGAATCGAGCCAGAATTAAGAGAACGCTCAGATACCAAGAATATTTGTTGGCTACCACCTCCTCCAACATTGATGGTAGCTGGAGCTTGGGGTGCTTTGACAACAGGAGCTACCGATAGAGAGACAAAACCGTTATCATCAATCCGCTCAATTTTGACAGCTAGGGTTAAACCTACTCGGTCTTTTTCCGCTGAAATCGTTTCTGTAGCAAGATTCGCATCGCGAACGATTTCCCTTTTAATATTGCCTACCACTTCCTGAGTCAGGTTGACATTAGCGGTTTGACCTTCCTGCACAATTAAGGTCGGGTCTGTCAAAATCTTGGCGTTGCCATTTTGGACTTGAGCCTGCAAGCTAGCGAGAAGACGTTTAGGGAACTGAAATAAACTTGGCAAAGACGCAACAGCTGAACCAAGAGTACCTTGTGCAATACTTGATGTGCCATCGGCGTTCCTTGTAATAATGTTATCGGTTGCTGGGGTGATACTAGAAAAACCTGGTTGTAGGGGGTTGCCAGTAGGCGCAACAGGTTGATAAAATAGTCCAGCTCCTGAATTTTGAACTCTAAAGAGATTGCCATTCGCGTCTACTACAGTCGTACCTGGGGTAGTTCCTGGAATAGCTACGTTTGTGTTGGGGTCAACGAAAGGCGTTCCCGTAATGGGATTCGGGATGACAGGTGTACTAGTCACACTGGTTGATGCTTCAGCTCTTGTAGCTGGTCTCGAACCACCAAAATTCAGAGATGCTGCACCGCCATCATTTGTAAAGTAATTGTTGCCAACCCCAAAAGAAAAGCTAGTGTTCTGGTCTTGGGTGTTCAACAGGTTAACATCAATAATCTTGACGTTAACTACGACTTGACGACGGCGGATATCAAGCTGAGTTAGTTGAGCCATCGCCATCTCAACTAGCCGAGGAGGGCCAATCAAGGTTAGAGAATTAGTACGCTCATCCCCTAATGCCTGTAAACCTCTAAGTAAAGGGTTAGAGTCTGTAAAAGTAACACGTTGAGTTTCAACTCTGGTTTCTGTGGTCGTCTGAGTTTGGGTGATAGGCGCAGCTCCAGCTCCAACAGGCACAGCATTAACGCTGGTAACTTGTCGTTCGCGGCTGACGGCACTTTCTGCTCCCAAGCCGACCAAAAAGTTTAGGGCGACTCCTACTGTTACCTGATTGAGTCGCAGGCTACGCATAACCATGTCACGGGTGGAATTAGGTAGTTTAGGCCCAACAAAAACCGTGCGATTACTGCGGTTAGCTTCCAAACCACTCAGGCGTAAGACGTAGTTAAACACATCTTGCACTGGCTCGTTTTCTATATCTAACGAGATTGTTTGAGAAACTGCTGGTGCATTAGCAGCACCTTGTTCACCTCCGATATAAGCCAGGTTCAAATTAGCAGCACGGGCAAGCAGTGACAAAACCTCACGCACCGGCGCATCTCGCAGTACTAGACGAGGTACACGTTCCTGAGTTGCTAAGTCAACAGTGCTAGGAGAAGCATCAGTATTAGAGATAGCAATATCTCCCACTGGTGGGGCGACGGCTCGAGGTAAGAACGGTGGAGCCTGACTCAGAGGTTGACCTGGGCCAGCAGCTTGTGCAGGTTGTCCGTCAATGGTGACTTGCGGGTTAGGAACGAGAACACCTGGATTTTGACCAGGTTGGGCTGGAGTTGTAACAGGTGGCGCTGTGGATGTTGGGGTTGTTGGGGCTGTTGGCGTTGGCGCTGATGCTGTAGTGCCTGTTGAAGGGCTAAAGCTGAGTGTAATTCCATTTGGCGATCGCATCACGGGTTGACTGCCAGGTGCATTGTTGCTCCCAATTACCGTCACCCGAATACTATTAGCATCAAGCTGACTAACCTCAACAGAGGCAATTCCTGGTGCTGGGTTATCTTGACGAAAGCTATTACCTTGTGGTAATCGTAATTGAGTGTTGATAACATCAGCAATTAAAGCCTTGCCTCTTTTTGTAGTGAAAACTTGGGGGCGCGACCCGGAAGAAGTTTTCAAAGCGACGTTAATTCCACCATTAACTGGATTTAACTGGACATCAGTAACTTGACTAATTTGTGCCGAAACTGGTTGAGCTGCCAAAAATACAAAAGCAGCAGTAGCTAAAATAAAACTATTACCGTGAAGCTGTTTCACAGTTCATTCCTCACCTTATAAAACCTTGTTTACAAACAATTTTGAGTAGGCGCTTAGAAACCACACGCCAATTGCTTATGGGGTTTCCCCATTGGCGCTAGCCTCTCTTTTTTGAAGAAGACCGCGTTGGCTTAACTACACGAGACTTTGCCCACCTACCCTGCAAAAAGACCAAGGGCGAAAGTGAGTTTCAAAATCCTCAATTATCGCAACAGTCAAGGTAGTTAGGACATCAACAGACGATAAAACTTAGACACAAAAAGGCTTTTCACCCAGTCCCCAGTCCCCAGTCCCCAGTCCCCAGTCCCCAGTCCCTTGCTATATTTCCTTAGTGTGTGGGAAGAGTTTGTCTACGCTTGTGTAGCCGCGAAATTCTATTCGTCCTAGCTCTAATTTGACTACTTTTTCGGGGCAGCTTTTGCTGCTGCCGCTATTTCTTCTGGACTAAGTGGCATCAATACCTGTAACTGGAATGATGTATTAATCGCTGCTGGGCCTACCTGCATCGGCGTTTTATCTAATGGGGATCTTGTCTCTACTGGAGCCAAAGTTGCTTGATAATCTTTAACTATTAACAAAGGCTGTAACCGCTCAATGTTACGAATTATCGATTGTGTTTGTTCATAAGTTGCTGTAATCTCAGCGCTGATAGTACTGCGTTGCAGCTTGCCGTCAACCCCTAGTCCTAGACTTCCATCGGTAATCGGTTCTGGTTTTTGGGAAATCGGCACATATCTCTTCAGTTTGGCTCTGACTGCATTAATAGAAGTTGCACTATTGCCAGACTCAATTAAGCGGTTCAAATCCAACAGTAATGTATCTAAGGTTTTTTCGTTAGCAAATAAACTTAAAACCTGAACTTTTTGCTGCTTTGCCTGTGCTAGTTCGTCTTTAACTTTGTCAATCTGTTTGATATTGGCTTTTTTTTGCTCAATTTGCGCTTGCAGTTCAAAGCTTTTGGCTTGCTGCTGCTGATAGCTTTCCCAAGCTGGCATCAGCAGGTTTAAAAATATATAAGCTGCTCCCGCTAAACCAACTACCCCTACCAAGATCCCAATAATTTTTGGTGTGAAGGCAATACCAAATACTACGGGTGCGGCTGGCGTTGCCTGATCGAATTCCCCACCTTGTTCGGAAAAATTTAAATCATCACTCAGCGTCATTTTGAAATGACTCCTGTTTGTTGCATATTACGAATTCGAGTTACTAACCCCACTGTGCCTTTTTTTTCCAACTCTCGAATTAATTCCGACGCTGGAACGTCGTTCATGCTCGATTGAATAGTGTATTTAACTACTTGAGGTGGCTTAATTACGACATTATTAGAAGATTGACTCGCACTTGATGTTAAGGGAGCATCTACTAACGCTGCTGTCAGAATTCTGGTTTCTGTGGGCTTCAAAAACTGAGATTGTTGTAAACTCAATAAGAAATCATTGACATCATTAAAGGAACGAGCCAATCCGTTAATTTCTAATCCCCCTGCGGGATTATTTGGTGGCTGACCTGCCGCTACTGCAATGGGTGGGATTTGCTTGATATTTTCGATTTGCACTGCCGTTGGGATGCGATCGCGCAAATCTTGCAGCATTGCTGACCAAGGTCGAATTTGGTCAAATACAGTTACTAAAGCTTGGGTTTCCCCTTTAATTGCCTTTGTCTCGTCTTTGATTTTATTAATATTTCCTATTTCTGTATCTAACCTCTTGCTTTCTTGATCTAGTTGTGCAATCTGACCATCTAATTCAACAATCTTCCCTTGCAGCAACCACCAACCAACTCCAAATAAAACCGGAAGACCTATACCTACTGCAACTCCTACATACAGTAATGTCAAATCCCCCGTAGGAAGTTTTAGGGCTATTCCTCGTTGTTTCTCTGGCTTTTTCTGGTATGCTGGGCGGTCTTTAAGAAAGTTAACATCTAGGCTGTACATTTTATTACACCTCCCGCATTCCTAGACCTAGTACAATCGCCAAGCCAGAACGTTGTACCTGTGGATATTTATCAGTGTCAACTTCCAAAGATAAAGACCCAATTGGATCTATTTGGGTAGTTGGCAAACTCAATCGTTGGGTAAAAAATTCATCTAGCTGTTGAAGTCCACCTCCTGGCCCGGCTAATAAAATCTGCGCTACCTCCAAATTTTCACTTTGATTCAGGTAAAAATCGATGGAACGGCGCAGTTCATCCGTTAGTTCCCCCAAGACTCTCAATATGGCAGCCATGCCAGGATCGAGTTCGGTAACGCCAGTTTTGCCGCCGTCTATAGGAGTTGCAGGAATAAGCATTCCGTGTAACAGTTCCATATCTCGGGATGTAGGTAAGCTCATTGCCCTTGCTAAGGCAGTTTGCATTTGATAAGTCCCGATGGGGACTGTGCGCGAAAATTGCGGCACTCCGTTAACGATGATGGCAATTTCTGTACTATCGAACTCGATATCAACTAGTACTGCTGCTTCTTGCGGCCCAAATTGTCGCAGTTGTTCGCGAATAGTCCGAATTAGAGCAAAACTGTTAATTTCTAAAACATCAATTTGTAATCCTGCCTGCTCGAAGGTACTTATATAGGTATCTGTAATCTCCTTGCGGGTGGCAACTAGGAGTACGTGTACTTTTTCAATGCCATCTTCATCTACAAAATACCCAAGTTTCTGATAATCTACATCAGCCTCTTCACGAGGATAAGGTAAATACAAACCTGCTTCATGGTTCAGCACCATTTCTCGCAGTTCTTTATCATCTAACTCTGCTGGCACTGGTATAATCCGAACGATAGAATCTCGTCCTGGGACACCAGTAGCAACGCGAGAAGTTTTGATTTTGCTCTCAGCTAGCGCTTGCTGAATTAATTGCGCCATTGCTGGAGGGTCGCTGATTTGACCATCGATAACTATCCCTTCTGGAACTGCTACCGATGTACAGATTTCTAGTTTCAAGCCTTGACCCTGCTTGCGTAGCTGAACTACATTCACCCGTTCGGGAGCAAGCTCAATGCCTACTCCTTTTTTCGATTTGCCAAACAGACTATTGAAGCTTTTTACCACAGTTGTGCCCGCTGGACTGCTAAATTGAAAATTTAAATTTGTTGCAGTAAAGGCGTTATATATTACGTCTTTACGGGTAATTTATTTAGCCTATAATCTCAACAATTCTGTCTAAGCTTTTCACACCGATCAAGCGTAAAAATACTGGGAAAATGATTCAATTGCGAAAATTTAAACAACTTGTTGCTTTGGTACTGCTTGGCTTAATAACCAGTTGGGTTATAAGTTGCAGCACAGGTAATGTTAATACAAGTACAAAACAAGCTACTTCAGGAGCGGGAACTGTTGAGTTTTGGACAATGCAACTCCAACCTCAATTTACCGACTACTTCAAAAGCCTAATTGCGAATTTTGAATCGCAAAATCCAGGTATAAAGATTAACTGGGTTGATGTACCTTGGGCAGCAATGGAGAACAAAATATTAACAGCTGTCTCCGCAAAAACGCCACCTGATGTAGTTAACTTGAATCCGGGTTTTGCTTCTCAGCTTGCCGGACGAAATGCTTGGTTAGATTTGGATGCGAAAGTCCCGAATGATATACGTTCCTCCTATCTGCCGAATATCTGGAAAGCAAGCACACTTAATGGCAAGAGTTTTGGGATTCCCTGGTATCTCACCACACGGTTAACCATTTATAACACTGATTTATTAAAACAGGCAGGTATCAATAAAGTCCCCGTAACCTACGCAGAATTAGCACAAGCAGCGCAACAAATTAAAGACAAGACGGGAAAATATGCCTTTTTTGTAACTTTCGTACCGCAAGATTCTGGTGAAGTGCTGGAATCTTTCGTGCAAATGGGAGTCACCTTAATAGATGCTGAGGGGAAAGCAGCGTTTAATTCAGCGCCAGGGAAAGCCGCGTTTCAGTATTGGGTAGACTTGTATAAAAAAGGTTTGCTTCCTAAAGAGGCTTTAACTCAAGGACATCGCCACGCGATCGATTTATACCAATCTGGAGAGACTGCGTTTCTAGCTTCTGGGCCAGAGTTCCTAAAAACGATCGCTAATAATGCCCCCAAAATTGCTCAAGCTTCGGAAATAGCACCTCAACTCACTGGTGACACAGGCAAGAAAAATGTCGCGGTGATGAACATAGTTATTCCTCGCGATAGCAAACAACCAGATGGCGCTGTGAAGTTTGCTTTATTTGTCACCAATGACGAAAATCAGTTAGCCTTTGCTAAAGCTGCAAATGTTCTGCCTTCTACAATCAAAGCATTGTCTGATAGTTACTTTAAAGATGTTCCAGCTAATGCTTCAACAATAGAAAAAGCACGGGTTATCACTGCCCAACAACTACAACAGGCAGAAATATTAACCCCGACATTGAAGGATTTTAATAAACTGCAAAAGGCAGTTTACGAAAACTTGCAAGCAGCAATGTTAGGGCAGAAAACTGTAGATAAAGCTGTAGAAGATGCGGCGCAGGAGTGGAATCAAAGATAAATTTGGGCATTGGGCATTGAGAAAGAGGAAGCAGGAGGCAGGAGGCAGTTCTTGCTGGAGGCAGAAGTTCTAAAATGTTTGAATGCGTGAATTTTGAATTGATTTCTCCCCTGCTCCCTCATCTCCCTATTTCCTATTCCTCATTTGTAAAAAGTCGCCGATTAAATAAAGGGAACCACACAAAACGATTAAATCGTCTGTGGTAGTGGTTGAGGTTGCAGTCTCTAATGCTGTGAATAAATCTGGATGGATTTGGCGATCGCTTAATTCGGGACAGAGGCTGTAAGCTAGATTTGATAAGTAGTCTAGATCCGCAGAAGTTCTTCCGGGCCAGGGTTCTACTGGTATTGGCACTAAATAAAGGCGATCGCCTGGTCGCAGTAATGTGGTAAAAATATCAGCATGATCCTTATCGGCAAACATTCCCACAATCCAATTGACGGGCTTATGGTTAACTGCGTCTAAGCTATCAACATATTGGCGAAGAACTTGAGCGGCGGCGGTATTATGAGCGCCATCAAGTAATAATTTATGGTTGTTCCAAGTAATCCATTGCATCCGCCCTGGCCATTTAGTTTTAGCCATACCGTTAATTATGGCTTCTTGTGAAATCTGCCAACCCTGTTGTTGGAGAATTTCTAAAGCAGCTATTGCCAAAGCCGAATTAGTTAACTGAATTTGTCCTGCTAACGGCAACGGATATTTAATTAAATTAGAATTTTGAATAGTTTGATATTCTGCCCATCCTGTAGCGATTTCACGGGCGGGTTGAGGCGTAAAAATTGGGCATTGTAATTCTAAGGCGCGCGATCGCACCACTTGGTCTGCCTCTGGTGGTAATAGTCCAACCACAACGGGACATCTAGGTTTAAGAATACCTGCTTTTTCTCTAGCAATGTCAGCGACAGTAGGCCCAAGTTGTTGCCAGTGTTCCCGGCTAATGGAAGTAATGAGTGTAACCAAAGGTTCCAAGCAGACATTGGTTGCATCTAAGCGCCCTCCCAGTCCCACTTCTACCACAGCCACATCAACTTGCTGCCGAGCAAAATATAACCAAGCAGCCGCCGTAATTACTTCAAACTGAGTTGCCGATTCGTCCTGATGACGAATAACCGCTTGGACTTTTTCTAATAATTGACTCAATTCCTCAGAGGAAATTTGCTGTTCGTTCAGACAAATACGTTCCGTCCAATCAACTAGATGGGGTGAAGTGTAGCGTCCTGTACGATAACCAGCCTCTGTGAGTACTGAGGAAATATAGGCACAGACTGAACCTTTGCCATTAGTGCCAGCAACATGAATTACCGGGACTTGGTGATGGGGATTGCCGAGATTTGCCAATAGGTTGACAATGCGATCGAGTCCCAAATGGACACCAAAGCGTTGTAGGGGTTGTATTACAGAATCGATATCCAAGGAATGGGAGTGGGAGAAATCAATTCAAAATTCAAGTTGCGCTTCTAGCGCACCAAAGGTGCGACTCAAAATTCAAAATTGAATAAAAAGATTGGGAAAGATGTAGCTTTAGCTTCTTACAGGGTAAGACACAAGCGGATAGGGGGACAAGGGGGACTACTAAACCCAATGCCCAATGCCTAATGTCCCCATGCCCCATTAATGAATTTAAGCTTCTCTATCGAAAAAGCCTTGAAATTGTCTTAAAGCCGCAGCGCCAATATTAAACACTGCCCAACTAGCAGCAATGACTACTGGTGCTAAAACGATCGCTATACGAAAATCGATATCCATATCTAAGAACCCCTCTTTTAAGTAGAAATTAAAGTTTTGTCAACAGCTCTCATTTTTATTTTTAGCTGAAGTGGGCAATTTTTCCAAATCCAAAATGTAAAGAATGTTTAAATTATGGGGCATTGGGCATTGGGCATTGGGCATTGGTTATTAATTCTTCTCCCCCTGCCTCCCCTGCCTCCCCTGCCTCGCCTGCTCCCCTGCCCCCCTGCCTCCCTACTCCATACTTTCTAAGCCTTGCTAAAACCAATATCAGTACCCTTACCAGCATGAACTAAAGCTAACTTTTGGTAACGTTTAGCGTGTTCAATCAGTTCTGCGGCTTCAACATCTGTTACTTGCCGTAATACTTTACCTGGAATACCGACAACTAATGACAAAGGCGGTACATTTTTAGTTACCACTGCGCCAGCACCAATAATGCTTCCAGCGCCCACTCGTACCCCATCTAAAATCACTGCGCCAATGCCAATCAAACTTCCACGTTCAATGTAAGCAGAATGTACTACAGCGCGATGCCCTACGGTAACATGATCTTCTAAGATTGTTGGAAAACCAGCATCACCATGTAAAATTGCACCATCCTGAATATTTGTGCATTCGCCAATTTCAATTTGTTCTACATCTCCCCTCACCACTGCTCCATACCAAATGCTCACTCCTGTTGCTATATTTACCGAACCCATAACAACAGCATTGCCCGCAATGAAGGCAGCTTGAGAAAAATCAGGAGATGTCCAGTAAGAAGCGGTAGACACGATAGAATATGAATATGGTACCCAGGAACACTGGAGAAACTCCAACCTTTGAGGCTGGTTGCACAACCAGGATATCACAGCGTTAAGCCTCTATGCTGAGGAAAACACTAGTGAACAATGTTCCTGCCGCAACACCGTGTCTATGCAGCAGCGAGCAAGTAACCCAAAGTGGTTGAGCCGAAGTGTATAATCCAACCCACTAGTGCTGGTGAAGACAAAACTATGTTTGTACGCACTTCATGATGAATCCAGGTTTGCAGTACCCAATGTTTGGGCCGGAAATACAGTGTCCCCATTGTCGCCAGACTATTCCGGCGTTGACACTCACAGATACCTATCTGTGTCCGCGTCATGGCGCGTTTGAAGCTAATCCGAAAAATGGAGAGTTAATCCATTTGCAATCGGGGCGTCATTGGCGGAGGTGGAATAATGAATGGTATAGACAACATACTCATCCTGATGGTATTCGCTTTGAAATTCACGAAGCATTAGACAAGCTCTATACCCAAGGTTTTCGAGCAACACGAGTAATTATTGCTCGACGCTATCAGGAATTGATGAGTGGCTACTTAGAACGTAGCACGCCTTGGCGTTCTGGACAATCAGAAGCTACTGCGGCGCGTTTGTACGGTTTACCCGTGGAGTTTAGCCCCGATAGCTCAGATGATGCCTGTTGGGAAGTGATTAATTTTGACTTGGAAAAAGAGCCTGGTGTCCCTGTACGCTACCCTTATTTCAGGTTGTTTGAGTAATGGTCATTTGTCATTAGTCATTTGTCATTAGTGAATAACAAAGGACAAATGACTAAGGACTAAGGACTAAGGATTAATATGCACCACACTTCTATTCGGACTGCGAATATTCATCGAGCGATCGCTTTCTACGAACTTCTAGGGTTTACAATCTCAGAACGCTTTACCACAGGCTACACCTTAGCTTGCTGGATGGAAGGATTGGGCGGCAGAATTGAACTGATCCAAATTCCCGAACCAAAGCCAGCCCCAGACGCGTTTGCTGACGAACATTATGTAGGGTATTATCATCTCTCGTTCGATTTAACTGAGATTACACCAGATTTACCTAGCTGGTTGACAAATTTGCAAAAATGTGTATCAGCAGCTGTTGAGAGTCAAACCGAAGGATTAGAACCATTGAAGGTGCTTTTAGAACCGACACAACAGCAAATAGGCGATCGCATTTACGAAGTGGCTTTCATCGCCGATACTGATGGCTTACCTCTGGAATTCATTCGGATTTTAGCAAAAATCGCGTAATTTAGCTTTTTTATTAGCTTTGTTGCTAATATATTGTTTTTCTGTATTGTTACTGAAGTCACAGATTTTTTCGTCAGATTAGAGTGTAGTCATTATTCAAAATAACTATGTAACTTAATTTACAGATAAATCCGCTAAATACATGTATGGATTTTCCAAATTTTATTCTAAATTTTATAAATATCCCTTGCCGTTATTACTTTTAAGTTTATGGCTAGTAGCTGTTTTTTTGTTGAGCGATCAACCTGCTCATAGCCAACATCCAGTTATATTTACTAACAAAGAAAAATATCAGTTAACCTTGCTAGCAAAAAGAATAATGCCCTCAACACTGACAGAAAATGTCCGCAAGACAGTACTAGAGAATGGTCTAACTGTCCTGACAAAGGAAGTGCATACTGCGCCAGTGGTGACGGTGCAGGTGTGGTACAAGGTTGGCTCGCGTAACGAAGAACCAGGCGTGAATGGCATTGCCCACCAATTGGAACACATGATGTTTAAAGGCACTCGAAACCGTCCGATTCAATTTGGACGTTTGTTTAGTGCTTTAGGTAGTGATTCTAATGCTTTTACCAGCTATGACCAAACTGCATATTATGGTACTGTGGAACGAAACAAGCTGAAAGCGCTCTTGGTGCTAGAAGCAGACAGAATGCGAAATTCCCAGATTGAGCCGGAGCAATTAGCCAGTGAAAAGCGAGTAGTAATTTCCGAGTTGCAGGGTTACGAAAATAGTCCAGAATATCGCCTCAACCGCGCTGTCATGCAAGCGGCGTTTCCCAATCATGCTTATGGGTTGCCTGTAGGTGGCACCAAAGCTGATGTCGAGAAATTTGAAGTCGAGGAAGTAGAAAAATATTACCGCAATTTTTACAGTCCCGATAATGCTGTCTTAGTGATTGTGGGAGATTTTCAAACTGCAAATACTCTTGAAACAATTAAAGAAGTGTTTGGTAAATTACCAAAAAAAGTTAGGAGTGAGGAGCTAGGAGTTAGCAGTAAAAATACTTTTACCCCATCTACCTCACTCAGCACTCCCATTGTATTGCGAGAACCGGGAGCAGGGCGGCTGTTACAAGTTGTGTATCCGTTACCGGATGCAAATCAACCGGATGTCCCGGCGCTGGATGTGATGGATTACATCTTGACAGAGGGACGGAATTCTAGACTTTATCAGGCATTGGTGGAATCAGGTTTAGCTAGTGAACTTACAGCATCCGTCACCAGTTTGCGAGAATCTGGCTGGTATGAGTTGTTGGTAACGGCTGGAGCTAAACAAGATTTGAAAAAAATTGACTCAATGTTGAGTAGTGCGATCGCTAATGTAGCAGAAAAAGGGGTGACATCTGAGGAAGTAGAACGAGCCAAAACTCAATTAACAGCAGATGTAATTTTGAGTAACCGTGATATCACCTCTCAAGCAATGCGATTGGGAACTGATGAGACAACTGTTGGTGATTATCGCTACACAGACCGCTATTTGGCAGCTGTTCGTTTGGTGAAGCCGACGGATGTTGTTGCTGTGATTAACAAATACTTGACAAAAGAAGCGCGGACAGTAGGCTTTTTTGAACCAACCCAGAAGCGGATAACAGAAGTTGCTGACAAACCACACTCAGCCCAAACTACAGAAAATTTCTCTCCTGGCGCACCTGTGCTTTTTTCTGAGGTGATGAAATACTTACCGTCGGTGGATTTGGCTACAGATACGATTGCCCAAGTCTTACCCCAGGAATTTAAATTGACTAACGGATTGCGGATATTACTGTTAAGAGATCGGAGTACTCCCACTGTTACCTTGAGCGGTTATATTCAAGCTGGGACAGAATTCGATCCAGAGAGCAAAGCTGGATTGGCTGCTTTTGTGGCAGATAATTTGCTAAATGGCACTAAGAGCAAGGATGTTTTAACTATTGCTAAAGTCTTAGGAGAACGAGGGGCAAGTTTAGACTTTCAAATCTACCGCGAAGGTGTACATATTGAAGGTGATAGTTTAGCAGAAGACGTACCAATACTCGTGGAGATACTAGCAGATGTTATTAAAAATAGTACCTTTCCAGCAAAAGAGTTGGAACTGCATCGCGAACAAACTTTAACTGAGCTGCAACAGGAATTAGATGAGCCATCAGAAGTAGCTAGAAGAGTATTTGTTCAGTCAATTTATCCGAAAAAACACCCCTTACATACCTTCCCCACAGAGGAGAGTTTACAGCAGATTCAGCGCCGGGATGTGATTGATTTCAAAACTAAACATTATCGCCCAGATACAACAGTGCTAGCGCTGGTGGGAGATTTCGATCTAGACAAAGTGCGATCGCTGATTAAAAATAAGTTTGAAGACTGGGAAGTTAGCGGTCAAGCACCCACATTAAAATATCCCCCGGTGGCAATGCCAGAGAAAATAGTGAGTGTCAACCCAGTTTTACCAGATAAAGCCCAAGCTGTAACTTATATGGGTTACACAGGCATTAACCGTTACGATCCTCGATTTCATGCAGCCTTAGTATTGAACCAGATATTGGGAGGCGATACCTTATCTAGTAGACTGGGAGCAGAAGTGCGCGATCGCCAAGGTTTGAGCTATGGAATTTATAGCTCCTTCCAAGTTGGGAAGAATGTAGGGACATTTTTGATCGAGATGCAGACTAGTCCTGAAGATAGCAGTAAAGCGATCGCTAGTACCCGCCAAATACTACAACAAATCCATCAACAAGGTGTCACGGCACTGGAAGTTGAAACAGCTAAACACACCCTTATCAGCAACTACAACGTTTCCCTCGCAAACCCAGAGGAATTAACAGATAGAATTCTGATGAATGAAGTGTACGGACTAGATAAAGTAGAATTGCACTCCTTCACTGATAAAATCCAGAAAGTTACTCTTGCCCAAGTTAACCAAGCGGCTCGTGAGTTACTCCACCCAGATCAAATCGTAGTCGTTACTGCTGGGCCATCTGTGTTAGCAGAGAAAAGTATTAGGTAGAAATAGGCACTGGGCATGGATAATATAAAGAATAGGTAAAGTGGTTTTCCCCGTTACTTATTAATTGTTATTGCTCATCAGCATTGCCTTTTGAGAATTAGTGATGAAAATCTATAACTATTTTTACGAAATTGTCATTAAATCCCTTAGTTTCACAACTCCTACCTTGGTACAAATATTACGGCGTAACTACGTGATATTAACGTTACTTCTAGCTCTAAATTTCATTACTGCTACTCCAGCAATGGCGGCGAATAAGTCTTTTGATTTGCTCAAGCAACCAGCTACAGAAATTATAGTTAGCTTAGGTAATGCGGCTAACGAACTCAAATTTGAGCCAAATCATTTGGAATTTGAGGTTGGCAAACGCTATCAACTACGGCTTACTAATCCCAGCCAACTGAAACACTATTTCACCGCTAAAGATTTTGCCGATGCTATCTGGACACAAAAAGTTGAAGCAGGCAAAGTAGAAATCAAAGGAGCCATTCACGAACTAGAACTCAAACCCAGTGCTGAAGCCGAATGGGTATTTGTGCCCCTGAAATCTGGTACTTATGGCTTACGTTGTACAATACTAGGACATACAGAAGCAGGTATGACTGGAGAGATTGCCATCAAAAATTAAAAATAATTGAGCTAAATACAACATTTAATTAAGATGATTAAATTCTCTGCGTAACTTTGCGCCCTTTGCGTTTAAATTTCAACCCTCAATTCATCACAATTTTAGACCAAACTGTACTAACTCCCATAGTGTTAAATTATAGATATTATTTCTCAATTAATCTAGAGAAAGCATTCATACTTCAGCGTCAAAACCACCAGTAATTATTAATTTCCCATGAACATTTTCAGTAACTTACTTTCTCAAGCGACTCAGCCTGCACCAGCGAAAAAACAGCGCCGAGGAATTGAAATTAAATCGCCGCGTGAAATTGAAATCATGCGGCAATCATCGACAATTGTCGCAACTGTCCTAAAAGAAATTTCCGAGCTAGTAAAGCCAGGAATGACAACAGCTGATTTGGATGCTTATGCAGAAAAACGCATCCGCGAAATGGGTGCAACACCGAGTTTTAAAGGATATCACGGTTTTCCAGGTTCTATCTGTTCCAGTATTAATAATGAAGCAGTACATGGCATTCCTAGCCCCAAAAAAGTGATTCGCGTCGGGGATGTATTAAAAGTAGATACGGGTGCTTATTTCCAAGGCTTTCATGGTGATTCTTGCATTTCAATTGCTGTGGGTGAAGTGACGCAAGAAGCTGCTAAATTAATTCGCGTAGCAGAAGAAGCTTTATATAAAGGCATTGAACAAGTAAAGGCTGGTGTATACCTACTTGACTTAGCTGGAGCAATTGAAGATCATGTGAAATCTAACGGCTTTAGTATAGTTGAAGAATTTACTGGACACGGTGTCGGTCGTAACCTGCATGAAGAACCTTCAGTATTCAACTACCGTACTCGTGAGATGCCAAATGTTAAACTCCGGGCGGGGATGACGCTGGCAATTGAGCCAATTTTAAACGCGGGTTCCAGACACACACGAACATTATCTGACCGTTGGACAGCAGTCACTATGGATAATTCTTTGTCGGCTCAATTTGAGCATACAGTTTTGGTAACGGAGACTGGTTACGAGATTTTGACTGACCGTTCTAAGCTGTAATTGTTAGTTGTAATTATCTGTTTTTAAAGAGGTGAAGCGTCGAAATAGGGCAATTTACCTCTTTACTTTTTTTTAACACAATTTATAAAATATTCAATAACTGCTATATAGCAATCCGATCTAATTTTTCACAAATGATTTAGGACTGTTGATTAGTCCCTGCATAATTAGTTTTGTAAATAGAAAGCATCTCTTTAGCTTGCACAAAGACAGACGTACTCTCTGGAATAGCTTCTAACAAATTAATTGCTTGCCGCCATTTATTTTGTGCTTGCTGCCGACTTAGTTGTGAATGGGGTGAATTTTTAACAAATAAATTAGCTTCTGTTGCTAGCTTGTGGGCTAATTCTAAGTTTCCTACAGCTTTCTTTTCAATTAGCACTCTTTTACTGATAGATTCATAGTTAATTTGATAGTAAGCTAATTTATTCTTTGCCCGATCATAAATTGATGTTTTAGCAGGAATTCTATCTAATAAAATTATTGCCTGATACCATTTGTTTTGTGCTTGTTGCCAGACTTTTAGAGGATGCGGTGGCTTTTGAACCAGAGAAGCGGCCTCCATACCA
The DNA here is from genome assembly GCF_034531215.2 of Nostoc sp. ChiSLP03a. NCBI lineage: Bacteria > Bacillati > Cyanobacteriota > Cyanophyceae > Nostocales > Nostocaceae > Nostoc > Nostoc sp. ChiSLP03a. The sequence continues at coordinate 56,165 of NZ_JAVRBQ020000140.1, read as the reverse complement.
AGTTTTTGAGCAGATTTAAAGTTGGTATAAGCACTTGTTTCTTGAGTTAAAATGAGATTTTGTTCTCTAATTTTCCAACCAGCAAAAGTTAAGATTAATAAACTTGAAGCGATAATCAAAGCTGATACTATCTTTGGTATTGAAAACTTTGGTACTATTCCTAATTTCTGGCTACTGATTGCTTCTTTACTACTTTCCTCTTCAATCTTTTTCAATGCTTGTTCTGCGTGTAGACTTAAAGTATCACCCTGAAGAATTAAAGCAGCAATTTGCTCTTGGAAATAATCACAATCATTGAGAATATCTGTCAACTCTTGAAACTTTCCCTCACTTGATATGATTAATTCGTGGTCATCATCTAACCACTCTAGAGCAAAACCAGATTTACCATAAAAAGCTGATACGCCTAATAAAATATTTAATAAGTTGCGACTATTTTTAATAGTATCAAAAATATAATTGAGCTTTTGTTGTAACTGTAATAGTTGTTTTTGAGAATCGCTAATTTTTTCAATTTGATATTTTAAAATATTAGATTTAGTCAAGGTTAAGTCAATTTTTAAGCTGTCATTCAAGGTTTGAAATTGATTAGATATACTTAAATTAATAATATCAAAATTTAGTTGATTTACTAATTGAATATCACTAAGAATATCAGCGGCTATCGCTTGCAAAAAATAACCCCATTCAAGCCAATCATCAATTTTTGATTGTAAATCAGTCAATGAAATTTTAGTTTCTGAATTTCCAAATTTCTCTGCGATCGCTGGATCTACTAATCCTACAGTAGGTATAAATAAAACACCTACAGTACTTATTCGAGGAAGTGTAGCGATCGCAGAATTTTTGACGTTCTCAAGTTTCAATTCTTGAACGATTAATTTTTTAATATTTCGTAGTTTTTCCTGAGCATTATTAATCGGGATAATTTGTTCCATGATTTGATTAGAATCGCCAATAGTAAGTTTTAGACTCTGAATCAATGTTGGCAATTCACTAACAAGTATTTCTAGGTTAGCCATAAATACCCTTTAGGGATTTGTCGAAAGTTTATGCAGAACAATTAAAATGGCTTGAGTAAGAACGTAACCACGCCTATTGCATCTGAGTATCCTAAATGAGTGGCAAATCTCAGGAGCTATAAAATGTATAGTTCCCGGAAATCCTGCTAAAGTAACAATTTCAGTTTAAAAATCCCAGAGTAAAGACAAAATTACCCATTCACTAACCTATGAATGAAGTTGATTTAGCATTTACCCCAGCACTAGAGTTGGCGCAATTAATTCGTCGCCGGGAAATATCACCCCTAGAGTTGGTAGAAATATATTTAGAACGGATTGGGCAATTAAATCCCCAATTAGGAAGTTATTTTACGGTGACGGCAGAATTAGCGATCGCAGATGCCAAAGCCAAAACAGAATTATTAACAACTACTTCAGAACTACCGCCATTTTTTGGCGTGCCGATTTCTATTAAAGACCTCAATGCTGTAGCAGGTGTTACCTGTACTTATGGAAATCCGGCATTACTGAACAATATCCCTAATTATGATGATGGGGTTGTAATGCGGATTAAACAAGCTGGATTTACTCTTCTTGGTAAAACAGCTACTTCCGAATTAGGTTCTTTTCCCTACAGCGAACCTATGGGTTTTCCCCCAGCCAGGAATCCGTGGAATTTAGAATACACTCCTGGCGGTTCCAGTGGTGGTGCGGCGGCGGCGGTAGCAGCGGGACTGTGTGCGATCGCTCAAGGTTCTGATGGCGGTGGTTCGATTCGGGGGCCTGCGGCTTGTTGTGGTTTGGTGGGACTTAAACCATCTAGAGGCAGAGTAAGTAAAGCACCCGTAGGCGAACGCCTCGCTGGAATTGCCGTCAACGGGCCGATCGCTCGGACTGTCGCTGATGCTGCTGCCCTTTTGGATGCCATATCTGGCTACATGACAGGCGATCCTTACTGGTTGCCAGATCCCGAACCATCATTTCTCGCCGCAACTGAGACAAAACTCGGTGCTTTGCGAATTGCCTTTGACACTAGTATTTCTCCTTTGGGAGAAGCTGACGCCAACTGTCAGCAAGGTGTCCGCCAAACAGTCCAGTTATTAGAACAACTCGGCCACCACGTTGAACAAAAATCCCCAGATTTTAGTGGTTTAGTTGAACCATTTCAAATCGTTTGGCAAGCTGGAGTAGCTGCATCGGGACTTCCTGTTGAAGCTTTGCAGCCGTTGAATCGCTGGCTATTTGCACGCACAGGTTCCGTTGGAGAATACCTGCAAGCGGTTTCCCAAATGCAAGTAGTGGCACGTCAGATTGTGGCGTTTTTCGATACCGTGGACGTGCTGGTATTGCCAGTTTATCTACATTCACCTATTCGCGTTGGGGAATGGGCTTCGCTCAGTCCAGAAGAGACATTCCAAAATATTATTAAGTGGGTTGCTCCTTGTCCGCCTGCGAATGCAACTGGACAACCTGCGATCGCCATTCCTGTTGGCTTTGATAGTAAGGGTTTACCCATGACTGTGCAGCTAATTGGTAAACCTGCCGCTGAAGCCACAATCATCAGCCTAGCAGCACAATTAGAAGCGGCTAATCCTTGGATTCATCATCGTCCAGCCTGGGCAATATCAGGCTAATCATGCAGGCATCCCTGGAACAACTTTCGCAAATTATCGTGTTTGCGGGTTTAAAAACAGCAGATAAGATCGGTTTGCAACCTTACACTCAGGTACAAGGCTATCGCAAAGGAGAAATTATTCTCCATGAAGGCGATCGCTTACCAGCAAAACTCTACGCTGTTGTCAGTGGATCGATTCAAGTTACCAAAACAGCAACAACGGGGAAAGAAACAATTCTCCGTGCCTTAGCTGTTGGGGAAATTTTTGCGGCTCCTGCTTTGTTGGGAAATGGAATTTCTCCGGCAACTGTCACTGCTGAATCTGATTGTGAAATCCTCACTGTAGAACGAGATGCTTTATTAAAAGCTATTGGCGAAAATCCGGAAATCGCCTTACGAATGCTGATGGTTTTTAACAGTCGGATTCAGCAATTACATGAAACAGTCCACGGGTTAGTTTCTGAAAGAGCGATTGTTCGCCTTGCGAGATTAATTCAATATTTTGCTGCTGAATCGGGAACTGAATCTACTTCACAAGGCGAGTGTTTAAAAGTTAAATTATCTTATTATCGGATGGCTCGAAGTAGCGGCATTACTTACGAAGAATGCGTGCGATTAATTAAAAGTCTCAAGTCAGTAATTGCTTATCGTCGAGGTGGGACGATTACGATCCTTGATGTTAAGAAATTGGATGCGATCGCATCTGGAGATATAGATTAGTAGTGGCGTACAGATGTGCGCCACTACACGCGGGAGACAGCAATTCAGACTGCTATAGCTGCTCTATCTTGTTCGCGTGCAGCCACAACTAAAACTAGACATAAAGCTGCGATCGCTTTTTGCCATTCCTGCCGAACTTGCGCATCTTCGACACCTTCAAACAACCCTACCAAGCGGGGAATAGAAGCTTCTAAAGCCAGACGAGGTACTGGACGGTGCAACTCAACTAAATGAGTTAAACTTTCTTGATTATGGACAAAACCAATTACCCATCCTGTAGTGTGATCGGGACTATCAGGAACCCGTTTGACTCCCAACTCATTTTTTAACCAGTTATAAAAAGGTGGTAATTCCTTAGCTAAAACTCCTCCGGCGGTGGGTAAAGTTTCCTTAAGCAAATTGGTATTTAAGCTGTTTAATTCTTGTTGCGATTCAAGTGAATTGAGAACTTCAGTTAAAGGCTGTGAGAGTATTTCCTCCAACTGAGTTTCAGAAAAATTTAGATTTTCAGCAAAAGTTAAAAGTAGCGATAAAAGTAGCGATCGCATTTTTTTAAACTCCAAAATTAACTAATTTTTATCTGTGACTTTCTCTGAGAGAGAAACCAAAAATGCCAGTTTTTCTTCAATTTTTAAAGCGTCAGGTGCATTATTAGATATCTAGACAAAAACACCAATTCATAGTATTTTAGGATTATGAACTGTAAAGAAAAACTGATAATCCTCCAAGCTAAAAGTTTGCCCGCTGAGATAATTTATCTGTAGCTATTCGTCTACCAGAACGCAGATACTTTTTACCCGCTGCTGCTAAAAGTTCGTGTTACGTAGCTATTTGGAAATTGAGGATAGGGTTGGTCATCTGTACGTCCCTCTGAACTTGTCTTATCCTCAATTTCTCAGTAATTTATGATATTGTCTCTGAGGTAGCTCATAGAAGCGATATTAGTTCGCTTGCCACTCATGCTCAAGGATCGCGTAAAGAAAGTTGTCGTACCATCTGCCTTTGATAAACTCTTTTTCTCGCAGATGACCTTCACGACGCATACCAGTTTTTTCTAATACCTTTACAGAAGCAATGTTCTCTGAAACACACCAAGACCAGATACGATGCATTCTCAATTCTTCAAAGCCAAACTTTAAAATTGCCTCTGCTGCTTCTGTTGCATAACCTTGTCCCCAATATTGAGTATTTAGTTCATAGCCGATATTTGCTTCCCGCATTTCTGGATCGTTTACACGGATACCACAATTGCCAATCAGCCGATTTTCTTCTTTGAGGACAACAGCTAACTGAAACTTAGTTCGGGGTTGCTCTTTTTGCTGATCGAGAAACATCTGGATAAACTCGCAAACATCGTTCTGTGTGCGTTGTGTCCAGTAGTTATAACGCAAATACAAAGGATTGGATTGATAGGCAAAAACCGCCTGCAAATCTGTCTCTACAAAATCACGCATTAGCAAGCGGTGTGTTTCTAATATCATGTCTTTTTTTATAGGCAATTTCTACCATATTTATATTAGCCAGTGGAATGATTGGCGTTACTGAATTCAGGTAGAAAAATGCTTTTGCATGATTTCAAAATCTTTGTAAAAACGTTACATAGCAACGTCTTTACACCCAGGTTCATTGATTGAATTAGTAACGCCGAATAATTAAGTTGCCCGATCGATTTTTTGCACTTCTTCGTCAGATAATTTCACGTTGATAGCACGTGTTGAGTCTTCAATGCTGGAAACCTTACTAGCACCAGGAATAGGCAAAATAATAGGCGACTTGGAACGCAACCACGCCAAAACGATATTATACACCGACACGCCTTTTTCTTTAGCTAATTTAGCGATCGCAGAAATATCTTGCAAGTCCTGATGGCGACGCCTACCACCAAAGGGACTCCAAGGTAAAAAGGTCAATCCCTGCTGTTCGCAATATTCTAATACGCCGTCATTTTCTGGCTGTCGTTGCCAAGGGCTGTATTGATTCTGCACCGAAACAATATCGATGATATCCTGCGCTCGTTTAATTTGTTCAACAGAAAAGTTAGAAACTCCTACAAACCGAATTAAACCAGCCTCCACTGCTTCTTTAACTGGCGCAAGAGATTCTTCAATGGTGTAATTAGAATCGGGAGAATGATATTGCCAAACATCGATGGGTTTAGCACCGCCCAAAGCCTCAAAACTGGCTCGAATTGTTTGGCGCAAATGTTCTGGGTTGCCGTTGCTTGTCCAGTTACCATTGGGACGCATCAACCCGCCCTTAGTTGCTACAATTACTTGGCTAACATCGCCTTTGTAACTACTAAGTGCCTTGTGAATTAACTGTTCATTGTGGTGCTTATCTGACTCATCTTTGCAGTAAGAATCGGCTGTGTCAATAAATGTAATACCCAAATCCAAAGCCCGATGAATAACTTGGATTGATTCCGATTCAGAAGGACGATTAGCAATTGACATGGGCATACCACCTAAACCAATCGCACTTACCAAGATACCAGTTTTTCCTAGCTGTTTAGTTTCCATGATTCTAGCTATAGCTTTCTCCCCCAATTATTTATCAGTTAGTTATTCATCATAAATCCTCCCTAGTACTTAGACTTGAGGGCGATAAATGAATATAATTCTTCTTTATATTAGGCGTGAAAATATCAGATTATTTGATGACAATCGTCGATTGCCTTAACTTCTACATAAGAATATACCTTCAAATTCAAAATTCACCCACCCTACGCAATCTTGCTATATCCCTCAATCCTTTTTCCCAAAATTAGGAAAAAGTGAGCCAATTTCAAAGTCTTTTTCCCAAGCATGGGAGAAGGATTTAGGGTGAAAAATTTTGACTACTACAAGAATTTTAATAGTTATTAAAATAAAGTTAAAAGTTAATTTTTTTAAAGTCGTCTTTGATTGCAGTCTGATTGAATTTCACTTTTATTCAAGCTTGTTAATATTTAACTCAGTTTGCCCTGCTATTAAAGAAACAATATCTGCGTTCGATTAGAGTAATTTGGTAATATTTACGCCCGTTTACACGGACGTAAATATCATTACACTATTGTGCTGGCTAATTACTTCATCTAAATTTATTAAGAAATTTAGAAATTTAATTAATAGCCTTCTATAGTAAAACCAGCAGCTTGAACCATCTGTTTAATTGACTCTTCAGAAGCCTCAGTATCTACAGTTACAGTTTTAGTGTCTACGTTCACGTCTACTTTGGCATCAGATTCCATAGTCAGAATAGATTTAGTTATTTTCTTGGCGCATTCTTCACCTTTAATATCCGGAACTTTCAATTGAATTGCCATTATGTACCTCATTACGCCAACTGAAATTTACATTTAATCAATATAATATCAATTTTAAGACTGAGCGGACATCTTACTAGAGTTAGGGAATTGGGCATGACAGAAATAGTAATAAATAATAGTTATACCTAAATCATTATTGACAAATTGCTTAAGCAGTAAAACAAAATAAAATGCCAAAGTCGATAAAGTAATTTATGAAAATACACTTAGTACTGCTAACTTATAAAAAGCCGCTTTTTTTATTTATTCTGAAGACTCCATAAGAAGTTCCTCCTGGTTTTCTAAAAGTTGGTGTTCGACATAGTTGCTTTTGCAGCGCTGCCCAATTGTACAAGTGTCTATGCGTAAATCACGAAAATTTTTTATCTGTAGTTTTTAATTGATTGTATACTTAAGATACTTTTGCCTCATTTTTAACGTACATATAAACCCAAAAAACAGCTATCTTGCGGCATAGATATACTGTGGATTTTGCAACAAAGACCTTCAGTAACGCAATTATGGTATGAGTATTGGACGCTGCTAATTTAGGTATTGACAGTAGAAACTGCTTCACATTGCAAATGGAAACGATTACTCAAATGTGCCAGTAGTTGAAATGCGATCGCTAGAAGCAACGAAAAAATTAGCATTTCTCGTTTGATTTATTTTCCAATATCTATGACGAACTATGACCCTCGAAGTAAAACTCGCTAACGCTTCTCTAGGAGAGGCTACGCCTAGTTTGCTTACGCTATCGGTAGCGCAACTCCAGGATGCTGAAGTCATCTTACTCATAAACACAACCTAGTTAACTACAAATACCCACTTTGTCAGTTTGTCTAATTGAGATATGTTTGGTAAATAAAATAAGTAGCCTACATCATCGGCTGCTATTCCACACTTGACATAAAGCATTGTGAGTGCAAAACGTCTGCCAGAAACCATTGCCCATGTCAGAATTACCCGCCAATCCTGGCAACACGGCTTCCTTGAGGGTGAAGTGAGTGCGGGTGAGTTTGAGTGGCATTTCCAGTGGCATTTTCGTCGGGGAGAACTTGCCGTCAAGCCTTCCCAAGGTCGCGCCTTAATCAAAGAACCTCTAGGTCGATTCTTAGAGCAACAAGATTACCAGCTAGAGCCTGGAGGAGACTATGCTTTTACGATTCGGGCGGAACTTTAAAACTTAGGAGTTATTCAATTTTGGATTTTGGATTTTAGATTTTGGATTGAAGAAAAAATCTAAAATTGGCTGGTTGCTGATTCAGTGAGGCGATTTAAGTATCTTTCGATTAAGAGGATGGCAACAATGTCATCTATGGGTCTTGGAGGCTGTCGTAGACCCTGTGGCAATAGCTTGATTAGCCCTTTGGGCGGGAACATTTGCCAATAGCGATCGCGTGCTTCTAAGGTTGTGTAGCGCTCATCCACTAAAATAATACTCAACGGTTCTGTCAATTCTTGATATAATCTCTGTCTCCACTGTTTGGCTGTAGTTTGGTCGCCCATGACCATCAAAGAGATCGGAAACCTTTGGCGCAGTGTCTCAATGCTAGCGATCGCCTCTTTTGCTAACACAACTTGATGATAATACAGTTGCCGATCCAGTCCCATCACCCCTAAACCACACTTATCTCGACCTGGATCGAACCCCAAGATGACTGGTTGCGTTGGTGAAAATTCACGGAAATTCATAATTAATTAAAAATTAAAAATGTTCGCATAGTATCTGCTAAATAAAAAATGCAGCTATAGCAATTATTTTGACTGCTGTTCAATATGTTTAAATCTTACTAATAACAGTGTGCAAATAATTTTTTAAGTACTAAAAATAATTTTTCCGTTAACTATTGCTACCAATTTTACTCTCAATGGCCCGGCTGTATAAGTATCCTCTGCTGCGATCGCTTTGATCTCCAAAAGTTGATTATACTGTCTTAATTGGCTGACAAAGCGCAGAAAAGTTCCCTCTACTTGCACATTTTCGACAATTCCGGCATTACGGGCACGAAATTGGGAAGCAGAAATCAGTATTTCTAGCCGCTGCTGTAACTGATAAGATGTCATGGTTTGGGAATCAGCAGTAGTCGTGGCTAGCACCGCACCTCCCGAAAAAACCAGTTGATTCTGGGCTGTATCCGCGAAAAATTCTATCTGCTTTTCTCCCCTGACGTAATTACCAGCAGAGAAAATTCGCACGACGTATTCTTTACCATCGGCAATCTGCTTGCTTAATTGATCGACCCGATCCTGGGTCACGCGCAACAGCTCTAAATTTGCCGAATTTGTACCAGGCTCGCTTAATTCGAGGTTGGCGTTGCGATTGGCTTCTTGTAAAAGTTGTACTACTGCCTGACGAGCAGCGGCAGGTTGAGTAACACGAATTACAGCAGCGGACAGAACTTGACCGCGAACTAAGGCCAGCTTACCCAAACGCAGGTCGCGGTAGGACTGATAATATTTTTCCAGTCTGGCAACTTCCTGTTCTAGTTCTTCCTGTTGTGTTTCCAATTCTTTGAGGCGCGATTCCCGTTTGGCAATCACTTGCTCTCGTGCTGCAACTTCTACGTTACGCTTTTGAATCAGTTGATCCAGTTGGCCAATTTTTTGATCGCGTGCTTCTATGGCTTCTTGACGGTTAGCAAGTTCGCGATCGCGTTTTTCGATTGCTGTTTTGGCTTCGTCAATGGCTTTTTTCGCTTCTGCATACAGTCTTTGACGTTCTGTCTTCAATAGTTCAACTGCCGCCTGTAGTTCCTTTCTCTGATTGGAAACGCTTTGCAACTCAGCTATAGCTTTTTGGTATTGAGTTACAACTTGTCCTAACTGACCTTGAGTGCGTTGGAGTTGAGTTTGGGTTTGGGCTTGTTGATTAATGGTGCGGTTCAGCTGGGCTTGCGTTTCCCTCTGTTTGGCGTTTGCCGCCTGCAAGGATTGATTAATTGCCTGCAAGTCTTGTTGTGCTTTTGCTTGGGCAATTCTTGCTTGGTTTAGCTCACCCTCTACCTGACTTTTCTGCGTTTCTGCGGTTTTTAGCTGTTCCCGCTTCTGTCTAAGGTCTGTTTGAATATCTTCTAACTCAAAGACTCCTTTTCGCAAACCTTCGTCAGCAGCGAATAAAATCCCTAGAGTTGATGCTGAAATCAGACCACCAGTAAAAATTGTTACTAGTACGGCGGTGTTTTTCGGACGAAGCTTAAAAAGTGAGAGGCGGGCTTTGCCAACTCGTGTGCCGATGCGATCGCCCACGGTGGCAATTACGCCTCCCAGAATCAAAATTGCTGCGATGAGGATGTATCCGGTGGTCATCTTTAGCTACCGAAATCCTTCCAGATACAGCCTACTACTTTTAAGCATTGTCTGGAAAGAAGTGGGAATTGGCAATAGCTGAAATTATTCAATTTTTGATTTACCTCTAGCTATTAGTGTCATTTTTCAAAATAGAACACGCACCGATTCCCCTTTCTCCAATTGTTTTTATGTGAACTGCCTACTTAAGGTAACAGGTTTATGCACAGTAATCTTCTTTTTGTGGATAGAAATCATTTTTTTCTCACGCAAATCTCCCAGGAGCCTAGTAACGGTAACACGAGTTGAACCAATTGCCTCTGCGATCGCTTGATGAGATAACTTCAGATCAATTGTGATCCCATCTGCACAAGGAACGCCAAAATCCCGACAAAGAATTAACAAAAAACTCACCAATCTAGAACCCATATCTCGGTGAGCAAGAGTTTCAATCATCATCTCTGTCTGTAAAATGCGCGAAGACAGACCTCGCAGCATTAACATTGATAATTCTGGATTTTCCTTGAGTGCTACCTCTACCTGTTCAATTGGTGCCGACAGTAATTCTACAGGAGTAAATGCAACCGCATGGTAAAACCGATCCGATTTATTTCCTGTCAGCAATGACAATACACCAAAAACACTATTTTCCCGCAGCAACGCTACCGTTATTTCCTCTCCTGCCTCGTACACCCTGGAAAGTTTAACAGCACCTTTCAAAAGAAAATAAACTCGTTCGGCAGGATCGCCAGGAAAAAAGATCGTTTTATTGCGTTCAAACGTTTCCACAACTGGCGGAAACGCCCCGGTCGCCATCTGACGAAAAACATTTGCTAGGGCTTTATCTTGTGTCACGATCATCTCCCTTCCCCTACCCAATGCCGGAAAAACAAAAACTGATTACCTAAGAATACACCCGAAAAATGAATAAAGCACCGTCAACCTTTCTGTACTTTCCTATACTCCAACTAATCTCTTCATAACTCTTTGTTTATAATGATACATAATTGTTGATCCTTTCAGCTACTAATTGTTGATAAGTAGTTCCAATAACTGTATTTAAAAGGTTTTTTGAAGAACAAATAAAGATATCTTGAGAATATCTTTATAAAAAATCAAGATTTTTATCACAGCAAACACTCTTACCAATATTCATTTTTGCAAATCCTGTATAAAACAAAGATAAATTAGCCTCAGATTCTAGTATGCTCCTAATGATCGATCGCATTAACAATTTCTATGCTAAATCTGACTGGAAAAAATGCCCTTGTTACAGGTATTGCCAATAACCGCTCGATCGCCTGGGGAATAGCCCAACAGCTGCACAAAGCCGGAGCAAACCTGGGTATTACCTACCTACCGGATGAACGCGGCAAGATGGAGAAAAAAGTCGCGGAATTGGTAGAGCCTCTTAACCCCAGCCTATTTCTTCCCTGTAATGTCCAAGATGAAGACCAAATTAAATCTACTTTTGAGACAATTGGCGAACAGTGGGGAAAGCTAGATATCCTCATCCATTGTCTGGCCTTTGCCAGCAAAGACGATTTAAGTGGAGATTTTAGCCAAACCTCTCGTTCTGGCTTCAACACCGCCTTAGAAATTAGTACCTACTCATTGGTGCAGTTAAGTGGTGCAGCCAAACCTTTGATGACAGAGGGAGGTAGCATCGTCACCCTGACATATTTAGGTGGTGTTAGGGCAATCCCCAACTACAACGTTATGGGAATTGCCAAGGCGGGTTTAGAAATGAGTGTGCGTTACCTAGCTGCTGAACTAGGGCCGCAAAATATTCGTGTGAATGCCATCTCCGCAGGCCCCATCCGTACTTTGGCATCTTCAGCAGTGGGTGGGATTTTGGATATGATTCATCATGTAGAAGAAGTAGCTCCCCTACGACGCACTGTAACTCAGCTAGAAGTGGGCAACGCTGCGGCTTTCTTGTGTAGTGATTTGTCCAGCGGCATTACCGGACAAATTCTCTATGTAGATGCAGGATATGAAATTATGGGAATGTGACACGATAAAGTTAGGAGTTAGGAGTGAGGAGTTAAGAGTTATAAATTTTTAACTCATAACTCATAACTCCTAACTTTTAACTCTTTTCACTCCCCATGCAAACAACCAATCGCCAAGTTAATTCAAACTACGATCGCTCAACCCAAACCCCTCGCATTGCCACTGTTCATCGCACCACTGGTGAAACTAATGTGCAAGTCACCATCAACCTGGATGGTAGAGGAACTTGTACAGCAGCAACAGGTATTCCGTTTTTGGATCACATGTTGCATCAAATTGCCTCCCATGGGCTGATTGATATAGATGTTCAAGCCAAGGGAGACTGGGAAATTGACGATCATCATACTAACGAAGATGTAGGCATTACTTTAGGGCAAGCTTTTAACCAAGCATTAGGCGACAGAAAGGGTATTGTCCGCTTTGGTAATTTTCTTGCACCGCTGGATGAAGCCTTAGTTCAGGTAGCGCTAGATTTTTCTGGACGGCCTCACCTCAGCTATGGCTTGCAAATTCCAACTCAACGGGTAGGAACCTATGACACCCAACTGGTGCGAGAATTTTTTGTGGCACTGGTGAACCATAGTCAAATGACACTGCACATTCGACAATTGGATGGCATTAATTCCCATCACATCATTGAAGCGACATTTAAAGCTTTTGCAAGAGCAACACGGCTGGCGGTAGAAATTGACCCGCGACGTGCTGGCTTAATTCCCAGTTCTAAGGGAGTTCTATGAAAAAAGTCAAATTGGGCATTGGGGATTGGGCATGGGGCATGGACAAGAGACAACTTAGATGAGGAAGAGGGGGGAGACAAGGGAGAGACTGGTTCAATAATTCCCCCTTGTCCCCCTTGTCTTCCTTGTCTCCCCTGCCTCCCCTGCTCACTGCTCCCTTACTTCTTCCCCAGTCCCCCATTTCGGATAATTGACACACGAGTTGTTCATGGTTATTATCAGCCTACCAGGTAATTTTTAATTGATGCCAAGCTGATAAATAGTGATTTAACCGAGATGAAGTCTGTTGCAGATGACTCTAATTCTCAACTTAATACGGCAGACATTCCACCAGTAGTCCTAACTTCTGAGTTGCGAAAAGTCTATCGCACTGGTTTTTGGCTAAATCAAAAAGTTGTATCTCTCAAAAACTGTTCTTTAACGGTTTACAAAGGCGAAACCTTTGGTTTGTTGGGGCCTAATGGTGCTGGGAAAACTACCCTTTTAAAATTGTTACTGGGAATTATTCATCCCACTTCTGGACGCGGATCGTTGTTAGGTAAGCCAATAGGCGATCGCAGTGTTAAGCAACATATTGGCTATCTGCCGGAAAATCCCTATTTGTACGACTATCTCACTGGTTGGGAATTTTTACAGCTTGCTGCTGGGTTATTCCAAATTCCCCAAAGTGTCCAACGCCAGCGCATTCCCCAACTACTGGAATTGGTCGGTTTATCCCAAGCTGATGCCCGTAAAAAACTGCTGCGGCGCTATTCCAAAGGAATGCTACAGCGTGTTGGTATGGCACAGGCATTAATTAATGAGCCAGATTTAGTTTTTCTGGATGAACCTATGTCTGGTCTCGATCCGGTGGGGCGCTATCAAATGCGAGAAATTATTCTGGCGCTCAAAGCTGCTGGTAAGACGATTTTTTTCAACAGTCACGTTCTTAGTGAAGTAGAACAGATTTGCGATCGCATTGCCATCCTCGCTCAAGGTGAACTAATTTGCTCTGGTTCCCTCAATGAACTCTTAGGCATAAATGACACATATCAAGTAAAAGGTCAAGGCGGTGACTGGGAAATTCTCAAAAAATGGATACCCACTCTCATATTTGAGCCTGATGGTTCCTGGCACGGTACACTACAAGATGGTTACTATGATTTTCTTGCCAGTCTTCGTCTTATGGAAGGTAAAATTATCACCATTAACTTATCACGTCAATCCCTAGAAGAATTTTTTATTCAACAGATCCAAAGAAAAAACAACCCCTTGAATTAGTCTTGTTGCCAAATAGTAAATTGTCGACTAGTTTGAAGAGCAAAACCCAAAACTCTGCCTTTTTGAGTTCTCTTTGCCAATGCAATCTACAAAAAATAAAATTCCGACATCTTTTCAAGGTTATTTGTATTTCTTTAATGAACTTGTTCCTAATTTTAGTAGTCCCTTACTACTCATCGCAGATTTTAAATGTCATCAAATTAACTTTGACAAGAAAAATTTATTCGGGACTATTTGATTGTTAGCTAACAGACAATTTTTTGTAGAAACTGGGTTTATTTGCGTAAATCCTATATTTTTTGATATTACTCTATTCAAGCAACATTAACTTTAAGCTAACTTCACTAAAAATTTAACTTCAATAAATAAATTTCCTCCGGAAAATCACACTTTTCTAGGAAAATAAGAGTGTCGGGGAACATGAATACTTAGGTCTAGTCAAAATAAAAATGTTTAGACAGTACTTTATTGATTGTAGTTTCAGAGTTTCAAGTAAATATGCTTAACAAAAGTTTGTCTAAATTACTAATTCAGCCAGCTGTAGGTATGGCTTTGTTAACTGCTGTCAATGCCGCTGTGTCATCTGCCAGTCTAGCTCAGGGACAACCATTACCACCAACAACACAACCACCAATTACACAAACACAATTAGATACTAATTATTCATTAGGAGGCGGCGATCTCATCCGTGTAAATGTATTTGAAGTACCTGAATATACAGGTGAATACCAAATTCCCCCCGGTGGAGCAATCAACCTACCTTTAATTGGCAGTGTATCGGTATTAGGGCTAACAACTGAACAAGCTTCTGACGAAATAGCTAGAAGATATGCTCGCTTCCTCAAACGCCCCTTGATCTCAGTCAATCTCTTGTCTCCTCGTCCTATAAATATTTTTGTTGCTGGAGAGGTGACACGTCCTGGAGCTTACACTCTAAACTTGAGCGGAGGCGCCGGGAACAATCCAGGCGTACAATACCCCACTGTATTAGCCGCATTAACAACAGCGCAGGGGGTGACTTTAGCTGCGGATGTGACTCAAGTTCAATTACGGCGTAGAATAGGACGTTCTTCAGAGCAATCTGTCACCCTCAATTTGAAAGAACTCATTCAAACAGGCAAGTTATCGCAGGATATTACCTTGCGGGATGGAGACACTATAGTTGTGCCAACAGCAACCAACTTCAACGTCGCAGAATCTCGCAATATATTTGCATCCAACTTTGCCGCCAGTCAAACCACACCCCGCACAGTAACAATTATTGGTGAAGTTAACCGTCCTGGTTCGTATCTTGTCACCCCAGGTAATACAGATAGTCAAGTGGGCGCAACCCCTAACAGTGGCACTGCCAGTCCCACTGGTTTACCAAATGTGACACGAGTAATTCAATTAGCTGGCGGGATTACAGCACAAGCTGATGTGCGTAATCTCAAGCTACGCCGACCTACAAGAACTGGCTCAGAACAATCTATAGACATTAATCTTTGGCAACTGTTACAGAGTGGTGATGCCAATCAAGACATCATTGTGCAAGACGGAGATACAATTGTTATTCCGACGGCAACTGAAATTAACCCCGCAGAAGCTACTCAATTAGCTACCACTACTTTGTCTCCTACACGAATTCAGGTTGGTGTGGTTGGCGAAGTTAAAAAACCAGGTCTAACAGACGTTCAACCAAATAGCTCTTTAAATCAAGCTATACTCGCTGCTGGCGGATTTAATGATGCCAGAGCTAGTAGTAGTGCTGTTGATTTGATTCGCCTCAACCCTAATGGTTCTGTCACTAAACGTATAGTAAAAGTGGATTTCTCTGCTGGGATTAATGAGCAAACTAATCCCATACTCCGCAATAATGACGTTGTAGTAGTCAACCGATCTGGTTCAGCTAAGACTGGCGATACCGTCAACACCATAACCGGACCTCTAGGTGTTATCTTTAATCTTTTGAACTTATTCGGACTTTAGTTTAAAAGATAGATGCAAATTGGGGACGTTAGCCAACCCTCTTCGTCCCTAGAATTGCACTATCCTTTATATCAAAGGCAAGTTACACATAACACAATACAGTTCAGATAAGCCCAAAATCCAGATGTAGAGACGCGATTTATCGCGTCTTAAAAGACCAATTATCTACATCAACAACCCTTAACCCAAGCGTATTGAGACATAACAAACGCTTTACAAGACATCGCTTCTTCCAAATAGCGTTTTCTAAATACTGTGATACTGTCTGTTATAAATACTCTGACAGCCGCTCTCTTCTGATTTGCCAATGTTCTAAGCTATCTGAGCACTTTTATATATCCGTCATTATAATAATTTTAAGTAATATTACTCATAGAAAAATACTGTAAACTTTAAAACTCTCATTGTAAATTCATAATGTGCATTGATATACTTTTGAAATCTTTATTGTAGGTACTCGGATTACTTATGATAATGAGAATATTTTAGAAAGCAGATTTCGTAAATACCAGTTCATCACTGATTTTTAGTCATTCAGTGATTCTTATTATCATAAGAATTATTTAAGTAAATCAACTAATTGATGACAGATATACTATTTTAACCACAGATACTGCGTATACACAGTAGAATGATGTCGAATTGGAAATGACGCCATTTGTACGGTTGCTTGGTGTTCATGAATAGGGTAACTCTGGATACTGATATTTTTATTCAGTGATTTTATCAGATGTTTGCAATTTTTTGGAACACAAGCTCAAAAGGTGGTTCAGCCATATTTACGCGAAAATGCGCAGGTTTAAACCTATAAAACCGTGTATAAACTTACAAGTGGCAGTGATACGACCGTATCTAATATTGGGTTATTAACTAAGGCTAGAGTTACTAACCGTTAACGATTGAGTTTTTGCAACATACCCTATTTTTTCCCTATGATGATTCATGGTTTCGGTTTTCTCAGTTTGAGCGCATCTCTTGTACTTCCCTGGGCATTAACAGGTCTGGTTCAAGGACAGAGAATAACAGAGTCTTTCTTTAAAGATGTTCCTCAGCCATCCACTATTCAGGAAACACCACTACCTAACCGCAAACTGATCAGTGGTATTTCAACTGGGACAACATACTATGTTAGTGGTAACGGAAACGACAGAAATAGCGGACTCTCTACCTCATCCGCTTTTAGGACACTTCAAAGGGCAGCAAACCTGACTAATCCTGGCGACACGGTACTTATTATGAACGGGCAATACAAGAATGGGCCTAAAAACGGTTCTGTACTAAGTATTAAACGTTCTGGAACTGCAAATGCATGGATTAAATATGAAGCATATCCTGGGCATTTTCCAAAAATTCAGCACAATACGTGGAATGGTATCTCGATTTCAAATGGAGCTTCATACATCGAGATTAACGGGCTGGAGGTTATAGGGAATAATGCTAATATCACCCGTGGTTATGCGTTAAGTCAGAAATATAACAGATCAAATCCGCTTACTAACGGAAGTTGCATAAGCATTGAGGGAGGAAACAAAGGCCGTTCTCATCACATAAATATTCTAAACAACAAAGTGCATGATTGTGGAGGAGCAGGTATCTCAGCAATCCAAGCTGATTATGTGAAAGTGGATAATAACACTGTTTTCAATAACGCTTGGTACACAGTTCATGGTTGCAGTGGCATTTCCATGCTTAATAATTGGAGTTCTGACAATAACAAGGGATACAAGATATTTGTGACCAATAATAGGAGCTACAACAACCGAATGTACGTTCCTTGGATTGATGCTGGAACGATCACAGACGGTAATGGCATTATTATTGATGTTTCAAAAGGATATAGAGGACGGGTTTTAATTGCAAACAATCTCACCTACAATAATGGCGGTTCAGGTATTCATGCCCATGATAGTCAGCATATCGATATTATCAACAACACGGCATATTTGAATCAGCAAAGTGCAGAAGTTAAAAAAAAGGCAAAGGGCGAAATTTATGCGGGTTATTCATCTGATGTCAAAATTTTCAATAACATTATGTATCCTTCCCCTGGTAATGCTGCGAATAGCAATATGAAAAATGTCAACGTCAATTATAACTACAATGTTTATCGCAATAATTCGACGATCAAGATTACAGGACCTAACGATATAATTGCAGATCCACAGTTTGTTAATCCCTCAGCTCGTGACTTTAGATTGAAATCAACAAGTCCGGCAATTAATAGTGGTTTAAAGTGGAGTAGTTTGAAAACCGATTTTCTAGGTAATCCTCGTGTGTCCGGTTATGCACCTGATAGAGGAGCATACGAAAATCAGTAGTAGTTAAAAGTATGGCATTGGGTTGTAGGATAAAGTTCTTATTGATATATAGCTTTTGTCTACAACCCAATTGGAGAAGGCCAGCAAGAGCCATGAAGAAAAACAGTGAAGATATATCTGCTCCGATCTAGGAGCGCTATATAAATAATTTTTAGTCCGGTTAATTAGTTATTATTTAAAACTTTGGCGTCTTTACGTCAGTCTTTAATTAATTAATTAATAATTTATCCGGACTTGATGTAACTCCTAAAATAGTGTTTTTAGAAGCTTTATTTCTTCGCCAGTCCCTTAAGCTCTTTTTTCAACTCTCTTGGGTTAAAGTATTCGTGAGAATGATATCGATAACTACTAGATTCATTTTTATCAATGACTCCATTGACTACTAAACCTAAAACGTTGTAATTGGATCTCTCTAATATCTCTTGAGCTGCATTAGCACTGTTGGAATCAATTACTCCGGGTCGAGCTACTAACAAAATACCATCAGTCATTTGGCTTAAAGTCAAAGCATCGGCTGCCAAAAGCAGTGGAGGAGCATCAATAATTACAAAGTCATACTTATACTGGGATGAGAAACTATCAATGAGTGATGCCATCCGTTTTGAGTCAAGCAAAGCAAGTGGGTTGGGAGGCCTAACTCCAGCAGTTAAAACATCAAGGTTGTCCATTACCTTAGATACGGCAATGTTAAATTCAGCCTGACCTACGAGAACCTCACTCAAACCAACTTCATTGGTTAATTGCCAGAGATGATGTTGAGAAGGAACTCGCATATCTGCATCTATTAATAAAACTTGACGTCCTAGTTGAGCGATCGCTGCTGCCAAATTAGCTGAAACTGTAGACTTGCCTTCTTTAGGAATTGCACTAGTTATCACAATGGTTTTAAGCAATTTATCTGAACTTAAGAATTTCAGATTTGCTTGAATCATCCGGTACATTTCACTTGTTAAAGAGTGGGGAGTATCTCTGACGGCAATTGTTTGAGGCGTTGATTCTGCATTTGAATCACGGGAACGAAGCTTTTTAACAGACAAAGGAACAATTCCTAGCAAAGTATATCCAAATACATCTCTAATTTCTTTAAGTGTTTTTAGAGATCTATCTCTCATCGCGAGAAAAAGTACAGTTGTAGTAGCAAAAAGCAAACCAAACATGACTCCTAGCACCAAAACAATTATTTTTTTGGTTAATGTAGGATCTTCAGGCACTAAAGCCTGAGCAATAATTCGGGAACTAGGGGTATTTGTATTTTCAACTAACTGTAATTCTTGAACCTTTTTCAATAGAGTTTGATAGGTCGATTCTGCAACTTCAACTTTCCGTTCTAACTCCCGCTGGTTTTGTGCCAACTGGGGTATGAGTTTCACCCGCTGTTCATAGCTGGCACGAGAATTATATAGGGACGAGAGTCTTTGAGTTAAGCCAAAACGTTGTATTTCTGATTGCAGAAAGTTTTGTATCAGGCTTTGTCTGAGTTCTCCAATCTGCAATAGGCTCTGGGGAACTTGTGTTTGATTGCCAATAGTCTGACCAACTTGCTGTTGTAGAAGAGATTTTAAATTCGCTTTTTTTGCTTCTAGGTTAATAATTATAGGGTTGTCATCTAGAAAACG
This sequence comes from Nostoc sp. ChiSLP03a, assembly GCF_034531215.2. NCBI lineage: Bacteria > Bacillati > Cyanobacteriota > Cyanophyceae > Nostocales > Nostocaceae > Nostoc > Nostoc sp. ChiSLP03a. Next base: position 36,340 of record NZ_JAVRBQ020000140.1, on the reverse strand, counting down.
GCTGCGCTCAACCGCTAACTGCCGATCGGTCTCTTGAAGTTGTGTAAGAATTCCCTGTACTGCTGGTGACTGACTAAGAGCACTCACAGCGATCGCTTCCTGAGAATTTAGCTCTACTTTCTGCCGTAGTTGATTGGTTTGGGCATTTACCTCATCCAATTGAGCCTTGACAGTATTCATCTCATTGTCTAGATTTCCAATAGTCGCAACAGCTGACCTTGTCTCCTCTGATAAATCTGCAATCTGATGCTTTTGTTTAAATATACGTAGCGCTACTTCTGCATTATTAACAGCAGCTTGAGTTGTAGGAAGTTGCTTGGCCATAAACTGACGAGTCGCTCCTGCCTCAGAGCGATTTGTGAGAATATCATTTTCTAAATAAAACCTCATAATTGTGTTGACTACTGCCGCTGCTTCTTCAGGATCGTGACTTTTATAAGTAATACGCAATACATCTGTCCCACCAACAATTTTTAGGTTCAGGGCTTTTAGTAGTTGTTTCACCTCCAAAGGTTCACTTTCGTTGTCTTTTAGTTGTAGTTTGTCTATTGTCCGTTGTAATAAAGCTGGAGAAGAAATAACTTCTATCTGACTGCTTATGGGATTTTGAGTTGCTACCAATGGTTTCAGATCTCCTGCTTCTCCTCCTTCAGAGGTATCAGGGTAAAGATTATTGCCTGCTACTTTAAAACTGGGAATCCTGAATAACAGTTTTCCTTCTGCTTCATAGTCTGGCTTCAGAAATTGTGTAGATATGGCACTCAGAATAACTGTCGCCACAAATATACTGAAAGCAGGCAACCACCAGCGTTTCAATATCAATAAGTAACGATTAAGGTCTAAATCAATAGATTCTCTAGATTCCATAGATTTTTCTGACATAAATCTTCCCAAGTACAGGTCTTAAGCAATAAACTCAAAATTGACTTATAACAGTCACAAACCAGTGCAATTGACAATACCGATTATGTATAATTTTACAATATAAAATATACTATAGACGAATACGGTTCACTTAAAGCTTAACTCTTTATCGAAATCCTTTTTTTTACGAACCGCCAAAGACGCAAAGAAAAGAAGCAAGAAGTGTTTAAATGAAATGTATTATAGTATATTTTTAAGTAAAAAAATCTAGTCCCCATTGAGTGCAAATGTCTAACGGTGGTGTGTGTACCTTTATTGAGTAAAACCTTTGTTAATTTCGGGATTCAGGCGAGTTAACTAGATCCTAAGTATAACTGCCTTCCCATCAATCAACCCTTTACTAACAGGAGCTTAAATTAAAATTTTTTGGATTAGCCATCAACGACTAATATTTATTTAAATTTATTTCTGCATTATCAAAGACTTAATTTTTTCTTGGATATTATATGGCTAGATTGCTTGTTAGAACAACTATCTTAGCCAAAGCAAAAATTTCAAAGTCAAATAAAAATTCGTTCTTTAGTCATTTTGTAATTTTTGATCATAAACATCTACTCATTACTCAACTCACTTACTACTTGATATAGGAATTCTGAAAGTTTAAGTAGCTACCTACTTTGCCATACTTTATCGTAAGCATCTAACAGTTTTGGAGCTTGATATTGCCATTCAAGAATTTCCTCCATTCTGCGTCGACCCTCGGCTCCGATCTTTTGTCTACGTTCAGGAGAATCTAAAAGTTCCAAAATTTTCTCGGCAAATTCTACTTCGTCATTAGGCTTGGCATAAAGAGATGCTTCTTGTGCAGAACGTCTTCCCTCTCGCAAATCAAACTGGACAATTGCTTTTCCCATTGCCATGTATTCAAGGATTTTATTCATAGTGCAGTTTTCGTTATAAGCAGATGTTGGAGAAGGTTCTACACACACGTCGCAGCTGGAAAGCCGTTCTAAAAGTTCTTCACCTTGCTTAAACCCTGTAAATTCTACAAACTCATTCACTTCTAACTCTTTGGATAAGACCTTGAGCTTTTCTGCCATAGGACCACTACCAATTAGCATAAAGTGAATATCAGAGCGATTTTTTTTGTGGACAATGTAATATACCATTCTTAAGAGATAATCGATACCCTCTGGTTCTCCCATGACACCCATGTAACCTATCAAGTAGTTTCTACCTCTACGGTAATTGGGGTTTGGAGGCATTCGGCGAAAGCGCGAAAGGTCCGGCGCACTACGAACAACAAATACTTTCTCTGGTTTCTTGTGCCCACGCTTAAGAGCTACCTCTCGGTGTGACTCGTTCGTTGAAATTACCATGTCTGCTGTGGCATAAGTTAAGCGTTCAGCCCAGAGTAATCCATAATAAAAAATATCGCGCCGACGATACTTAGCTTCATACATTTCTGGACTGAGGTCATGATGATCGAAGATAATAGATATACCATGAAATAATTTAAACCATGCTGCTACCAAGAAAAGCAAATCGGGCGGATTACAAATATGTATGACATCAAAACCACGCTCTCGCCATACCCTTTGAGCTAGACGGAATTGCCAGTTAATTGCCCAACTGTACTCTTGGAGATAGCCAATGACAGAACTTTCTTCTGGTGGTAGGGGATGACGGTAAATGTGAATCTGCTCAATAATTTCGTAATCTTTTTCAAAGCCATTACCCGTAGGTGAAATTACACTAACTTCATACCCAGCTTTTTGCAAAGTAGTTGCTTCCATCCATACCCGTCTATCAAAGGGAACTGGGAGATTTTCAACAATAATTAGTACTTTTTTCGGTGATGCCATAATAATTTCAATTTTTAATTAGTTTAGTAAGTAATTATTCACTTACTCGGAACAGTGGTCAAAACCCTGAATTTATGGGTGATAGGTAGGAAAATGTAAAACCTTATTTTAGTAAAACACTCAGTTGTCAAGTCTAAAATATACCTTATTTATGGAACCTATATTCATACATTTGGCGAAATTGAGTTAAATAAGTATGTATATCTAGATTATAATAGCCATCATTTTTGCTGTTACTAGCTGGTTAAAGCTATATTGATTAATCACCTAATTTTTACTTGATCTTTACATTCTGACAGAGAGAGATGCTGCCACATAGAGTATCCAAGTTAAACTATTTGATTCCAGTAAGTTGGACTCAGTGAGGCTAGATAAGAGTATAAATGTCATGTGTATAAGTGGCCAAATATCAAATGCTGTTTTACTATTACGCACGCAAGCAAATCCTTGCAGATAACTGCGCCAAAATCCAAAAAAGAAGACTGCTAATCCTAAAAGACCCAAATCAAGACAAAGAGCCAGATAACCATTGTGGGGATGGTTTGGCGTCCATGCCGCTGCAAGCCAAATATCGGCAGATTCGCCATTCCATCCTTGCCAGAATCCACCATAACCGTAACCAAGCCAAGGGTGTTTCCAAATTTTATCAATTACTAATGGCCACAATTGAGTTCGACCCGTCAGTGTCGCATCTTTACCAATTGCACCAAACAGGATATCAGGGTTACTAGAGAACCAAAAATATAAACTTTGGCCGATAGTAGCTATCATTATTAGGGTTGGTACCATTAATTGGTAAGACCAACGCCAAATTTGAAAAGCAAAAAATGTCAATATTATGATTAATAGGTTAACTAAAGATGAACCGGAAGCAGAAAGCCGTAAGAGTAGTATTGACAAGCCAAACCCTGCCCAGAAAAGCCAACTACGTCTTTTAGTTTGATAACCGAGTATAAAAAAAATCATACCACTTGTTACCATTTTTGCTCCCAGACCGTTTTTGTGCGTGAATACTCCACGCCACTTTGAACCATCCAAATCGCTCTGTATTCCGTATTTAGGCAAAGCTATGGCAAAAACAAAACTGAGTATTATAATAATTGCAAAGTTCCAAGCAAGTAAATGTAACTGCTGTTTTAAGCTATATCGCGAAGCAAAATATAGTCCAAATAAACTGGAATTAATCAGGGAAAAACTATTTTTTAATGTTGTTGATGGTTCAAAAGACCAAATAATAGAAACAGCTGACAATAAAATTAAAGAATAAAGCCAAAAGTCTTTCCTAAGGAAATAAAGAGTTTTCTTCCAACGCAAAACTAGTAGTACTAAGGTAACTAGGTAGATGAAAGAATAAATAATCCGAATCACAGAGCTATCATATTCTACTAAATCACTCTGTCCTGCTCCTCCTGACAGTACAACAACAAAAATTGCCCCTGAATACATCAGCAAGCTCATAATTGTGAATACCTGTTCAGCAAAAATTAGTATTTTTTTCATAATCAATTAACTAATATTTCTTTTGCATATTCAGTTCTTTATAATAAACTTGAGCTGTTTGAGCGGCAATATTTGACCAATTTAAATCTTCCTGACAGCGAGCTAATGCCGCAGTTTGCATACGTTGTTGCAAATCGCGATCGATTAACAAATAAATAATGGCATCAGCTAAAGATTGAACATCACAAGGTGGAACTAACAACCCATCTTTTTTATGCTGAATTATCTCACTTAATCCTCCTACTTCAGAGGCTACAACCAGTGTTCCCATCCCATAAGATAAAGCTGCTACACCACTTTGAGAAGCTTCTATGTATGGTAAAACTGTTACCGTACTGCGTTGAAATAGCTTACTTACTTCTTCAAGGGGGATAAAGTCATTGATAATTTCGTAGCGTTTCTGATCGTAACCATTAGGGAAATATTGTTTGATGTTTTCTCCCCGTCCAGCGATAATCAGTTTGACTTCGGGTATACGTTCAGCAATTAAAGGCATAGCCTGAAGTAAATATTTTAATCCTTTATAAGGCCAGATGCGTCCAAAAAATAGCAATGTATTTGGCTCGCGAGTCTGACTATTGTGATTACCCCGACGCTTATACAAACTACCAAGTTCCCCATGTGGTAAAACATTGACTCGCTCTTGAGGTATACGGAATTGTTCAATTAGAATCTTTTTTAGTTGATGAGTATGAACAATCAATTGTTGGGAACGGTAGAAAGCAATACGCCTGGTATACTCTGAACCGAATACAGACATCCTATCCCCTGGGTGACGAAATATATCATGGATAGTTGTCACCAATGGTGGCATTTTGTTGAGTAACAGTGTCCAATCATACCAAGGATCGTTAGTTTCTTGCACATGCAAAATATCTGGGTTTATGTCTTTGATAATACGCATCATCGCGTACATAGACAATAGGTTGCGCGGGTCGCGAATCCGTGGTTTTTTAAAGGTAATTACGCGTATACTGGAATCAAGAACATTGCTGCATGCATTTGAGAGTTTTTCCGGGTGAATAAGCGTTAAATCAACATATTTAACCAAACTGTTTGCTAATTCAATAGTGTAATCTTCAAAACTAAAATGTAATAAAGCAACTTTAATCATAATAAAAATTCTACTCTTGCTCAAGTTTGATGAGTTAATGGTAAAAATCTATTTTCAACAATTACTACTACTTTAAAAATTTTAGCCATAAAAAACGGAACCCACCAAACGCACGAATACCTAAATAAATCACAAATAAAGAATAGGTGCAAGTTGCAATGAGTAAAGTGAATATAAAGTCTAAGTTAAGTTTTTGTAATAAAATTAATATAAATAACATGAGGATGCTTATTATTAATGGACGGCGAAATATTCGCCATAAATTTAATGAAAATAAGCGAGTATAGGTAAAATAAATATACTGGATAGAACCAAAAATAGTCATCAATAATGCTATTAAAGCTGCACCTAGTAACTTATAGTGCGAAACTAATACCACACCTCCCAAGCTTCCTAATGTAGTAGTAATAACTACTTCACGTAGGTTCACTATCTCGAAACCATTGGCTACAAGTAAATAACTCAGTGAGCGTGCAAACGGCAAAAAAAGGAGTGATGCAGCGGCTAAACTAAGGGCTATATTTGCTTCAGCAAAGCTAGTATTATAGATAAAAACTAACAAATCTTTGCCAAACAATAAGATTCCAAGGTATAACGGCAATGCAATGATTAATAGAATTTCGATAATATTTTCAGCTATCTGCCTCTGCTTGTCCCGTCCTTGCTCTACTGCCTTGGAAAATCTTGGAAATATTGCTAAAGTTATACTATTAGCAATAATCAAAAAGGGTTGTAGTAATTGTGTTATTCCACCAAATAGACCTACTAAAAGTTCATTTCCTAATAATGAAAGAATCAATATTTGAATTCTGCCACTAACTACAGCCATTGCTTCAATAGCAAAAAATGTCCGCGCTTCTTTAATTGTATTAAAGACAAAACTTCTATCAATCTGCCATTGTATTTTTACTAAAGGGACAATAAAAATCCATTCAATTATCAGAATTAGTGTTTCTGAAAAAAATAGGATTCCCCCCAAATATTCAATTCCATATTTTAGTTGCATCGCCCAAATCATTATTATTAGGCGTAGTATATAGATCGGTACTGTAGCGATCGCTATCAGATGCATTTTTTCTTTAGCTTGAAAAATCGCCTCTGTGATATTAGAAAGCGCAAAAGGAACGATCGTTAAGCCCATTATGTAACAAACAGTTGAGGTCTTAGAACTATAAGGAAGAAAAAACACTACAATTACCAATGCCGCATAACTAAAGAAACTAAATATTAACTGTAACCACGTACCACTCATTAGATAGACTGGTGTTTTTTGTGGCTCACGAGCTAGTTCTCTAGTAAACAATGTCTTTAGTCCTTGTGAGGCAATGCCCACAAAGATAAAATAGTAGCTATATGCGAGTAGATACTGACCTAAAGCCTCAGCTCCTAAAGTACGAGCAATAGAAGCGGTTAAAACAAATGCTGTTATGCTTTGTGCTAACCGATTGAGTATCATTGAAAGGGAATTACTTATGAATTTGTACTTTTCTACCATTCTTGTAATTCTTAATTCAGTTTGATTCGTTCATTTTGAGTTACCATAATTGTTTTGGATATATTCTTATAAAGAAAATAAGTTTTTTATATCTCCCTCAAACAGGTAACTAATCGGCAAGGTAGAAAAATCTAAATTTAATCCGCTATTAACTAAACTGTAGACTGCAATACTTTTATCGATACATAACCTAAATTTTATAATCCTGAACCTCCACAGCTATTGTTTTATTCTTTAGTAAGCACCATCTTTTTTCAAAACTACCATAACTGTTTTAAGGAGAATTTCAAAGTCTAAAGCAAGTGACCAATTTTCGATGTAGCTCATATCCAGATGAATCACTTGTTCAAAATCTAAAATATCAGATCGACCTGATACTTGCCAAAGACCTGTAATACCAGGCAAAACCTCATGTCGAATAAAATGATGTTCAGAAAACTTATCAACATCTCTAGTAGGTAGAGGGCGAGGACCTACTATACTCATTTCTCCAAGGATAACATTAAAAAGTTGCGGCAATTCATCTAAGCTGTAACGACGGAGAAACTTCCCAATACGGGTAATACGAGGATCGTCTTTTATTTTAAAGATAATACCATCTTTTGTTTCATTTAAAGCTTCTAATTCCTTCTGTAGTGTTTCTGCATCAGACCTCATAGTTCTGAATTTCCATACTTTAAACTGTTGTCCATGTAAACCTATACGAGTTTGCTTATAAAATACTGTCCCAGAAGAGTCAAGTTTTATAGCTATAGCTATAGCTATATAAATCGGAAATATTAATATTACAAATAAAGTTGCCAGACAAAAATCACAAATACGCTTTATCCAAAAATCTTTACCTGTAATTATCGGGCAATCTAAACTCAGACAAGGCATTCCTCCTATCTTATTAAATTCTACATTTCTATAAATTGGTTTTAATTCCATTGGTAAGATATGTACTTGAATTCCAGATGCTTGAAATAACCAGCACAAAAACATTCTATTTTTTAGAGCATCCCAAGATATAAAAACTTCTGTTACACCTAATTCATTAAGTTGAGTCAATGTCTGTTGACGTTTATATCTGTCTAATGAGTTAGCATTTGCCGTTCCAGAGACAATATAATGCTTTTCTTTTTTTATAAAGCTAGCAATCTGCTCGCGATCTTGAGGATCGCAAATAATGAATACAGAAGAACGAACTATTTTTTTCTGCTTACGCAAATATTCTAAAATAACATTTACACCATATCTACCAGTACAAATAAATAATATACTCAGCAACCAAGATAATAATGTCAATCTTGGGTTATTGATGTCTACAACTGGCTTATACAAAGAACAAACAATGAGTATTAATCCATGAGCAAAAGTTAACGATTTGATAATATTCCAATAGTCATAACGTTTTTGACCTTCTCGATAAATACCTTGGATAGCTAGCGATCCAATTTGAATTCCAATAGTTATTAAAATGGGGAAATATTGACTTGGTACATACCAAGAAAGATGCTCAGAAGAAGATTGATATCCAGCAAAAATCCAAGCTAAGGACAACAAAGTACAATCTACTAAAAACAATGTTATTAATCTTAGCCACCACGAACCCTTGCGTATACTGACAAATGCAGATGCACGTAAATCTGAAGATACTTCACTCAATTTATTTGTTGCAATGCTTTGATTACTCATACTTTAGTAATGCCTAATTTTGTTAAAAAAGTTATGAAAAACCATCATATAATCGTGACATTTTAACTCGCGTTTTTTCAAATAAACTTATTCTGTATATTCTACTATTGAGCTTTTTTTCAGATTAACTTATAAGTTCTTTATTAAAAGCATATTCCAGGATTCTATTACTTAACTTTAGTTTACATATTAACATTCATCCTGTTTCGCCCGTAAATTTTTAGCTTTGATGCTAAAAAAAGGAGAAAAAGATTTATTGGCGAATTAACTTAGTATGTTTGAATAACATTCCTGACATTAACAATCACCTTGGTCAGGTAAACAATATTAGTATTAGTATTTTTAATGTACGTGTACAAAATAATTGGACTGTCTTAGCATAACTAACCCTTTTTTGGCAATTTTTACCAAAGAATTATCTTTAATTTTTAAAGACTTTAGTAACAAGGCTATTTAAATAAACAAATTATAGATAGCGATGGCTATCTATGATTTTGTTTAAGACTCAGGATAGACATAATTTACTTCTCTTCCCAGAGTGACAAAATAGGTATAACATCGCAGATGTATCCTTTCTAACAGAGATATAGTTACATATCTTTATATATTACTTTAGCATCTTTGCTTATACTATTTTAGTTTTAATTAAAAGCTTCTTTGTTTTTTTACGCAGAATTACTTATTAACAAAACTTACACAATTAACATATAACAAAATGCATCAAAAATTTGATTTTTGTTACAAAACTTTATATATACAAGTATTATGATTGAACACGGATCGCTTTTATGAGTATATTTTATTACTTAGTATTGGCAAATAAGCTAAAATACAGGTATAGTTTTCAAGGCTTATAACTAGATTTTTCAATGGAATTTTGGCGATCGCACCCAATCAATATTAATTGACAAAAGCGTGAAAAAACGTATTCACGTTATTTCACAAGATAGTTATTTTGTACAGTGCGTAAGTCCTATATTTAAAAAAATTAGTAGCAGATTAATGAAAATTATTCTTAATAAATTAACTTAAGCTCAATAATGTCTAATATTTGTAAGTCTTGCAATATATTCATTCTAAACATTTTTACCTTCCGATAAAGTCAATTCTTTTGATATACTTTTTGTGTCTTAGATTTGGATTTTAGATCGCTTGAAATTCTTGTCTATTAAAAATTGAGGACTTAGGCACGGTCATATCAGCGTCAAAAAATCAACATCGGACTTGCGAGTCATTATTTATAGCTAAAAAATTTAAATAAGTTTTTGCTTTCAGAAAAAGCAAGGCTTTTGATGTATTTAATATTACATTTATTTCAACATTAATTCTATGTGCAAGACTTTTACTTTATGTATACTTTATATAGTAAGATAAAATTATGCTGGTGATGGTTTCACTGAGTCAATATAACGCTCTTTCGTCAGTCTTGGTGAAAATTAATGATTTTTTGTCGTCTCGGTTAACGAAAAATCAACCCTTCAACCTAAACTTATGAAAAAATAATAAGTATAAAAGGATAAATAGGACTTACGTACTGTACAACAAAATCATCTTGTGTATAACGTAAATAAGTTGTTTCAGCTGTTTATAAAATATCCTTTGTTAACTGCGATAGCAAAAATTTGGTTAAAAGCCTTGAAAAGCATGCCTGCTATTTCAGCTTTTATGTATAAAAATGAATTAGGTTAAAACCTTCTTGTTTTCTACTTTTTGCCTTTCTGAACTTTTGAGACTTAGAGCAGAATGTCCCAACGCCGGAAGTCAACGATTAAACTTCTCCTTCCCCTTCTTGATTATAATGACAATTTTTACACCAAGTTGAGCTTATTTAAGTATTTTAGCAAATTTGATCGTAGCTTTACACTATTTTTACATATCAATAAACACAATGAAGATTCAGTAATAATGATTTTACCATTAAGCAAACTTTCGTTAAAAAGGATAGAGTATTTTTTGATATTGTAATATGTCAATTATACACGCTTATGCAATTTTTTTTTAAAAAAAGATTAAATCGGTAAATCATAATATGTTAATGTTTCTTATATTTAATTAATAGCTAAGGCAAGATTAGTAAAAATTGATAAATAAGCTAATACACAGATAATAAATCGGTTGGCTAGATATTTAAAAATATTTTTTATACATAAATATTATTATTTAATAATTAGCCAATATACTACAGTTGGAAGCTACAACCTATTATTATAGTAGCATTTCTCAACCTTACAGCTAAAAAGACTTTGTTTTTGTATTCCCATACTCTCAGCCTCAAGACATTAATTAGTAGCCTCATATAAGATTTATATAGACACATATTACAATAAAGAATAATTTAACAACTTGGACTTATTAATGGAGCTGATACATAAAAAATGCAGATAAATAGCCAAACTACAGAATATAAGAAAAATATTCCGTTAGATACCTTAACTTACATCATAGACGCTCAAGTTTTAGAAGAATCGAATGACACCCAAGTAGTCGATCGTCTGGATCTGTGCATTCATCAAATGTTTGAGATGCAAGTAGAGCGATCGCCCCAAGCCATTGCAGTAGTATGTGAAAATACACAACTTACTTATCAACAGTTAAACCAGCGGGCGAATCAACTAGCGCACTACCTACGTTCTTTAGGCGTTGGACCGGAAGTACTTGTGGGTATATATCTGGAGCGCTCCTTAGAGATGATTATAGGACTACTGGGCATTCTCAAAGCTGGAGGCGCTTATGTGCCTTTAGATCCAGCATATCCTTCAGAACGCTTAGCCTTTATTTTGGAAGACACCCAAACAGCAGTATTATTAACCCAAGAAAAATTGGTCAATAACTTACCACCGCATCAGGCGCAAGTGGTTTGTCTGGACTTAGAATGGCAAGAGAATATTCAAAATAGTCAAGAAAATCCTGTAAATGAGACTACGCCTGATAACCTTATCTACGTAATCTACACATCTGGCTCTACAGGACAGCCCAAGGGTGTAATGATCCCTCACCGTGGTATTTGCAATCAACTCCACTGGAAGCAAACAACTTTTGGATTAACTCACGCAGACAAAGTTTTACTGACTATTTCTTTTAGCTTCGATCCCTCAGTGTGGCAGATATTCTGGCCATTGTGCTTTGGGGGGCAATTATTTATGGCTCGCCCTGGTGGGCATCAAGATACAGCCTATCTTGTGAAGGTGATTACTGAGCAGCAAATCACAGTTCTGGCTTTAGTACCTTCCATCCTGCGTGTCTTATTAGAAGAGAAGGGAATTGAAAATTGCCAATTCATCAGACACATTACCTGCGGTGGTGAAGCTTTACCTGGCGAACTTATAGAACGCTTCTTTGCCCAACTGAATTTGGACAATGTTTTACATAATTGTTACGGCCCGACAGAAGCTTCTATTGATACCACTTTCTGGAGTTGCCAACGTGACACTAATTATGCTATTGCACCTATTGGTCGTCCGATTACCAATGCAGAGATTCACATCCTCGATGACAATTTGCAGCCAGTACCTATTGGTGAATCAGGTGAACTGCACATTGGCGGTATTGGTCTAGCGCGAGGTTATCTTAACCGTCCAGAATTGACCATAGAGAAGTTTATTTTTAACTCCTTTAGCTCTGAACCTGGGGCACGCCTTTACAAAACTGGGGACTTAGCACGTTATTTGAGCGATGGTAATATCGAATTCCTTGGTCGGATTGACCACCAAGTTAAAATACGTGGCTTCCGAATTGAATTAGGAGAAATTGAAGCCATACTAGCTCAACATCCAGCACTGACGCAGACTTTAGTCATAGCCAGAGAGGATGCGCCTGGAGACAAGCGACTCGTAGCATATATTGTTGCCAGTCCAGAGCAAATTCCTAGTCAAACTGAATTGCGTCGCTTTTTGGAAGCTCGGTTGCCAGAATACATGGTGCCTGCTTTCTTTGTCTTTTTGGACACCCTACCATTAAATCCCAACGGGAAAATAGACCGCCGCGCCTTGCCTGCACCGGATACATCTTATATTAGGCTATCAAATAACTTTGTTCCACCTCAGAATTCGACAGAAGAAGTCTTAGCTGGCATTTGGGCGAAAGTTTTGTGTTTAGAACAAGTAGGCATCCACGACAATTTTTTTGAATTGGGAGGGCATTCACTCCTGGCCACTCAAGTGATGTCTAGAGTTCGCCAAGCTTTTCAAATAGAAATAGCGTTGCAACTCTTATTTGAGAATCCCACGATCGCTACTTTAGCTCAAGCAATCGCCCAAAACCAAACTCCAAAAAACGACCCCCAAAATCAGACCATTCCTCAAATAGCCAATCGGCAATCAGCGCCTCTATCCTTTGCCCAGCAGCGAGTCTGGTTTTTGGAGCAGTTGGAACCCAACAGCCGAGCGTATATTGTCTCCAATGCACAACGCTTAACGGGCAAGTTAAACCTGGATATATTACAACAGTCACTAGATGCGATCGTTGTCCATCATCAGGCATTACGAACCAACTTTATGACATCACCTGATGGTAGCCCCATACAAGTAATTGGCACGCCTCGGCCAGTGGAACTTAAAATCATTCAGGTAACAAAGGAGCAAGTAGAATTGCTCCTAAATCAAGAGGTGCAACGCCCCTTCAACTTAGAATCTGACTTAATGCTGCGTGCTACTTTGCTCCAAATAGACGAGCAGGAGCATATACTTTTGTTAATGATGCACCACATCGCTTCAGATGGTTGGTCAATTGGTATTCTTTGGCAGCAGTTAATAGCGCTTTATGAAGCCTTTTTGAGTAGTAAGCCTTCCACATTAGCAAAATTGCCCATTCAGTATGCGGATTTTGCTGTGTGGCAGCACCAATGGCTATCAGGTGAGGTACTTTCTAAGCAAATTAACTATTGGAAAACCCAATTAGCAGGTGCTAATACTGTACTGGAATTACCCACCGACCGACCACGTCCACCAGTACAAACTTACCAAGGAGCAGCCCAATCTCTGATGCTACCGCCGACTTTGAGTGCATCACTCACAGAACTCTCGCATCAGGAGGGCGTCACTCTATTCATGACATTGCTGGCAGCTTTTGGGACAATACTGCACCGCTACACCGGGCAAGAAGACATTCTTATCGGTTCTCCCATTGCCGGACGTAACCGTTCTGAGATTGAAGAGTTAATTGGATTTTTTATTAACACCGTTGTTTTACGGACTGATTTTGCGGATAACCCCAGTTTTCGTTCAGTGCTAAATCGAGTTCGCCAGATGGCATTAGCTGCTTATGCCCATCAAGATATGCCCTTCGAGAAACTGGTAGAAGAACTGCAACCAGAGCGAGATACCAGTCGCAACCCACTGTTTCAAGTGTGGTTTAATATGCTCAACTTAAGGGACATCCAACTAAAACTACCTGGAGTGGCTATCGAACCAGTCTCGATCCTAGAAACAGCTTCTAAGTTCGACTTAACCCTTTACGTTACAGAACAAAATCAAGGAATCCAACTTGATTTAGTTTACAACACCGATCTGTTTACTCCAGAACGGATGATGGAAATGCTTCATCAATTCCATCACTTGCTGAATCAAATTGTTGCTGCTCCAGAGAGGAAAATTAGTTTATATTCTCTGGTGACACCAGAAGCGCAACTTTTGCTGCCAGAACCAAGGGCAGTTTTGCCAGAACCACAGTATCAGTTGACGACAACAATGTTTACCTCTTGGGTAAATCGTACCCCAGAACATTCATCACTTCGTCAAGGAATTCGCACTTGGAATTATGGGGAATTGGGCAAAATCGCTCAAACCTTAGCACAGGTTTTGTTATCTCACGGAGTAGAGCGGGGAGATGTCGTAGCTGTATATGGTACACGCAGCTTTGGGCTAATTGCCAGTATGCTCGGCGTACTCTTGAGTGGTGGTGTGCTACTCACCCTCGATCCGAAACTTCCTAGCCAACGCCAACGATTGATGTTACAGGAAGCTAAAGCTAAATACATATTATATATTGATGGTCAGCGTCCAAAAGACGAAAATATAGGGGAGTCTTTAACTAGCATCTGTGTTAACCGAGACACAGGAGAAGCGATAAATTCCCAAAAGAGTATTGAGGCGGTAAATTTACCTGAAATCGCAGCCGACGATGCAGCTTATATTTTCTTTACTTCCGGCACTACTGGTGTACCCAAAGGGGTGCTGGGGTGTCATAAAGGGTTGGCGCATTTTCTAAACTGGCAGCGACAGACCTTTGAAATTAATCAGCAAGACCGCGTTGCTCAATTAACTGGTCTTTCTTTTGATGTCGTTCTTAGAGATATCTTTTTACCTTTAACTAGTGGTGCAACCCTATGCTTGCCTGAAGAAGAGGATAACCTAGAACCAACGAGAATTCTGCGTTATTTGGAAAATGAGCAAATTTCTGTACTGCATACAGTTCCTTCGCTGGCGCAATTATGGTTAGCGAATGTGCCGTCAGCAGTCTCTTTACGTAACTTACGCTGGGTATTCTTGGCTGGAGAACCTCTGAAGGAAACCCTTGTGCTTCGGTGGCGGGATGCTTTTCCAGAATCTGGTGAAATAGTTAATCTCTACGGCCCGACAGAGACAACTTTGGCAAAGTGTTATTACCGAGTACCTGTTGAGTGTAGCCCTGGTGTACAGCCAGTAGGATTACCACTGCCGCAAACTCAAGCACTGGTTTTCACATCAAATAACCAATCATGCGGTATTGGTGAACCGGGTGAGATTGTAATCCGAACTCCATTCCGCAGTTTGGGTTACATCAATGCCCAAGAAGAAAACCGTTCTCGATTTGTCAAGAACCCTTTTCGGAACGATCGCCACGATTGGCTTTATTATACAGGCGATCGCGGATGCTATCGTCCAGATGGCTCTTTAGAAATTCTCGGACGCGTCGATCATCAAGTCAAGATCCGGGGGATACGCATTGAGCCAGGGGAAATTGAAACGGTGTTAGCCCAACACCCAGATGTACTCCAGACTGTAGTCATTGCTCGTGAAGATATTCGCGGCGAGAGATGTTTGGTGGCTTACATTATACCGAATCAAGACTCAGCAATTGCAATTACTGATATCCGTAGCTTCCTCTCAACAAAATTGCCACAGTACATGCTACCTTCGGCTTTTGTCGTGTTGGACGCCATGCCCTTAACTCCCAACGGCAAGATAGACCGTCGCGCTTTACCAGCACCAGACTTATCGAGGCAAGAGCCAGAAGCCAGCTTTGTTGCTCCCCGCAATCAAGTGGAACGCCAGTTAACACAAATTTGGGAACAAATTTTAGGCGTCCAGCCGATTGGTGTTAGGGATAACTTCTTCGAGCTAGGAGGACATTCTATCCTAGCAGTAAAACTGTTTTGGCAAATTGAAAAGACATTTAATAAAAACCTGCCTCTTGCTATTCTTTTCCAGTCAGGTACTATAGAAGCTCTAGCCAAAATAATTTGCCAAGAAGATTTAACAAAAAACTCGGCTTTAGTAAATACCTTAGACCAATCAAAATCTTGGTCATCGTTAGTAGAAATTCAACCCAACGGTTCTAAGCCACCTTTCTTCTGTATTCACGGGCTGGGTGGAGAAGTCTTATGTTTCCGGGAATTGGCATTGCATCTGGGGACAGAACAACCATTTTACGGATTACAACCACGAGGGCTAGACGAGAAATACCCTCTCCATACCCGCATTGAAGATATGGCAGCGCACTATATTCAAGAAATTCAGACCCTTCAACCTCATGGCCCTTATTTTCTCGGAGGTTATTCCTTTGGGGGTACAGTTGCCTTCGAGATGGCTCAACAACTCCATGAGCAAGGCGAACAAGTTGGCATTTTAGTTATGCTTGATAGTTGTCGTCCAGGTTATAGCTGGCAAGCGCCATTTCTCAAACGAGTTTTTTTGCATTTAAATAATATTGTTCAGCAAGGGCCTAACTACCTTTGGCAAAAGATTGTGAGATGGAGCTATTGGCGTAAGCAAGAACTGCAAAATACATATAACCGTTACTTGGAAGACGTACTTCATGTACCTGAAACTGACAAGCATTTAAAGATTATAGATACTAACACTCAAGCCCTTAGTGACTATATTTTTTCACCTTACCTTGGTCGAGCTATTCTTTTGCGGACAGAGGATAAAAATCGGGACGAAGCTATAGGTATAGAATACGATCCTCAATTTGGCTGGGACGAGGTAGTTGGAGAATTAGATATCCATTACATTCCCGGATCTCACCTTAACATACTTAAAGAACTTCATGTAAAAGTGTTAGCTGAAAAATTGAAAACTTGCTTAACTCAGGCGCAATCTCAGATTGCAAAAAATTAATTTGAACTTTCTTGTTAGTTCACTTTCGCACAACTCAGCACTGCTGGGTTGTTTTGCCATTTATTGGTCTAAACTTGAAAGAGTGGTAACTAGAGTGAGATAATTATTCTGTGGAACTGGAATATTGGTAAAAATCCAATAACCAAAAGACCTGACCGATTTAAGAATGCGATGAATATTGCTAGTGTCACAGATTGAACAGAGGAAATGATTGTGGCACTAGAAGCTGGAATGAGTATCGTTTTTAGATTTTAAGTTGGTAAGCAATCCACAATCCACTGATGCTATATAGAAGATTTGGACGCACAGAATTACAGATGCCAGTGTTTTCCTACGGTGGCATGAGATATCAGTTCAAATGGGAGGATGTTCCCAATCATGAAATTCCTGCTGATAACCAGGCAAACTTGGAAGCGACTATTAGAAGGGCAGTCGAGGTTGGGATTAATCATATTGAAACTGCCCGTGGTTATGGCACTTCTGAAATGCAATTGGGGAGAATATTGCCCAAGTTTCCCCGCGAAAAGTTGATTGTTCAGACAAAAATCAATCCAAAGGCAGATGCGAAAGAATTCCGAGAAACGTTTGAACAATCTTTGAAAAATCTCCAGCTAGATTATGTTGACCTTTTAGGGTTACACGGCATTAATCATCCTGAGTCATTAGATGACAGCATCCGTCCCGGCGGCTGTTTGGAAGTAGCACAGCAGTTGCGAGCAGAGGGAAAAGTTAGATTTATCGGCTTTTCCACACACGGCTCGACAGATATAATTGTGCAGACAATTAATACCAATCAATTTGATTACGTAAACCTGCATTGGTACTACATTAATCAATGGAATTGGGCGGCAATCGAAGCAGCTAAACGCCACGATGTGGGGGTGTTTATTATTAGCCCTTCTAATAAAGGAGGTTTGTTGTATGAGCCTCCCCAAAAATTAGTCAATCTTTGCGCTCCATTGAGTCCAATGGTGTTTAATGATTTGTTTTGTTTGAGTCATCAAGAGGTACATACCCTGAGTTTGGGAGCAGCAAAACCACAAGATTTTGATGAACATCTGAAGACTTTAGAACTATTAGATCGAGCATCAGAAATTTTGCCGCCAATTTTAGCAAGATTGGAACAAGAAGCGATCGCTACTTTGGGAGAAGATTGGGTAAAATCTTGGGAAACAAATCTCCCAACCTATGACGAAACCCCTGGTGAGGTAAATATTCGGGTGATTTTGTGGCTGCGTAATTTAGCGATCGCCTACGATTTAGTAGACTACGCTAAAATGCGCTATAACCTGCTTGGCAATGGCGGCCACTGGTTCCCCGGCAACAAAGCCGAGCAACTAGATGAATTAGATTTAGGGAAATCTCTTACCCGTAATCCCTACGCCGATAAAATCCCCCAACTCCTGAAACAAGCTCATCAGATGTTGGCGGGTGAAGAGGTCAAACGTTTATCTCGCACTTGATAAATTTCATAAATAGGGCATTAGCTATTATGGCGTATGGGAAATATTAAACAATAATTATTATCAATGCCCAATGCCCAATGCCCAATGCCCAATCCTAATTAGATTTTTTCGTATCTGCTGATTTAACTGCCTTCGGTACGACTAGCACCTTATCAACGCGATTACCATCCATATCCATCACTTCAATTCGCATACTTTGCCATTCAAAATGATCTGCTGCAGCAGGAATACGACCTAAATGGGTAATCACAAAACCGCCTAATGTTTGATAACTACCGCGTTCTTCAGATTCCCACTCTTCCATCCCAAAAAGTTCCAAAAACTCCTCTACAGGCAACATCCCATCCAAAAGCCAGGAACCATCTTCGCGTTGTACAGCTTGTGGTTGATCCTGTCCATCCGTTGAAGGAACATCACCCACGATTTCACTCATGATGTCGTTGAGAGTGACTAATCCTTGAATTACGCCGTATTCATCCACTACCAGCGCCATGTGAGTGATAGTTTGCTTGAACAATTCCAAAACTTTCAAGCCACGGGTGCTTTCTGGCACGAATACGGGCTGCCGCAATCCCACTGTTAAATCTAGCGGTTCTCCTCGGAAACTCCTGGCTAATAAGTCAGTAACAGGCATAACACCAAGCACATTGTCAAGTCCTCCCTGACAAACTGGATACCGAGAATAAGCACTATCAACCATTTTTTGGCGATTTTCTTCGGCAGAGTCGTCTAAGTCTAGCCAAACAATATCAGGACGAGGTGTCATTAAGTAACTAACAGGGCGATCGCCTAAACGAAAGACTCGCTCTACCATATCCTGTTCAGCTTCTTCAAAGGTTCCCGCCTCTGTGCCTTGCTCGATTAAGATTTTAATTTCTTCTTCGGTGACTTGCGGCTCAGTAGAAGCTGTAATTCCCAGCACTCGCAAGATCAAATCTGTAGAAGTGCTTAAAAGAAAGACTACAGGAGAAGCGATCGCAGCCAAGGCTTGCATCGGAATCGCTACAATCGAGGCAATCCTTTCTGGATTATTTAATGCCAAACGTTTTGGTACCAATTCGCCAACAATGAGTGACAAATAGGTAATGATCAAAACCACTATTCCAAAAGATATCGGTTCGCTATAAGGTGCTAACAAAGGTACAAGTCGCACATAGACTACCAGTCGGTTGGCAATTGTTGCTCCTCCAAAAGCACCAGTTAAGATACCGATTAAGGAAATACCCACTTGAACAGTTGACAGGAAATGATTTGGAGACTCTGCTAATTTCAATGCTGCCATTGCCTTGGCATCTCCTTGATTGGCAAGCTGTTGTAACCTTACTTTCCGTGCCGAGACAATCGCCATCTCAGACATAGAAAACACGCCGTTGGCAATAATTAGCACCAAAATGATTGAAATTTCAAAAGTGATGGGGGACATGTTTAAAATTGCCGCTTATCAGAGCGAATGTAGCTCAATACCTAGTATCTAGTATTAAAGGTGCTTCTATAAATGCTTTGATTGTACACAAAGTAGTAGTTATAGTTCTTAAGTTTATTAGTCACTGTGCATTATTCTTCTACCGCAAGAATAAGAAAGCTGTTAACACTTTTAAAATAGTTGACATAAACTGCCTCAAGATTTGCTGATCCACAAAGACTCCCATCGCTAGTAGTACTTATGTCATTTTCTTCTATTGTGCGTGCCTTAGGCCGATCGCCGCTCACCACTGAATTTATTTCTAAGCTGAATCGACAACAAGAATTGCGGTTAAATGGCATTCCCAGGCTGCCCAAGACTTTAGTGGCTTCAGCATTAGCGCAGTCTCAGGGCAAGGATTTGTTTGTGGTTTGCGCCACTCTGGAAGAAGCTGGACGCGTTTACGCACAACTGGAGGCAATGGGATGGCAAACAGTACATTTTTACCCCACCTCCGAGGCTTCTCCTTACGAACCTTTTGACCCGGAAACTGAAATGAGTTGGGGGCAAATGCAGGTTTTGGCAGATTTACTCAAGAGTCAAGAGTCATTAGTCATTAGTCAGTTGTCATTAGAAACAAACCAAGAACAAAGGACAAAGGACATAGACGCGCCAGCGGCTTCCCGCAGGGTAGGACAAAGGACAAATTTAGCGATTGTGGCTACTCAAGGGGCGTTGCAACCTCATTTACCACCACCAGAAGCTTTTGGGCAATTCTGTCTTACCCTAAAAAAAGGGATGGAATTAGACCTGAATAGCTTCAGTGAAAAAATAACTATTTTGGGGTATGAAAGAGTTCCTTTGGTGGAAATGGAAGGGCAATGGAGTCGGCGGGGCGATATTGTTGATGTGTTCCCGGTTTCTTCGGAATTTCCAGTCAGGTTGGAATGGTTTGGTGATGAAATCGAGCAAATGCGGGAATTTGACCCAGCAACCCAACGTTCCGCCCTCGACAAAGTTGACCAGTTAATTCTTACCCCCACTAGCTTTACTCCCATCGTGATGGCTGCACTGAAAAATAGTGCTGAGTTCGGAGTGCTGAGTGCTGAGTTAAATTCTGACTCAGAACTTAGCACTGCGAACTCATCAATGTTGGAGGGTAGCCGTCGCTTTTTGGGGTTAGCATTCGAGCAACCAGCATCTCTGCTAAACTACTTAGCAGAAAATACCTTGATTGCCATTGATGAGCCAGAACAGTGTCATGCTCATAGCGATCGCTGGGTAGAAAATGCCCAGGAACAATGGGGAATGGCGCATGGAGAAGAGTCTACTCCTCTAAGATTGCCGAAAATTCACCGTTCGTTTGATGAGTGTCTGGTTGATGTTGCCAAATTTAAAACATTATATTTATCGGAATTATCAGAGGAAAATGATGGGATCAATCTTGCCAGCCGTCCTGTTCCAGTCACGCCCCACCAGTTTGCTAAACTAGCTGAAACCATCCGCCAAGAACGCGATCGCAATTTCTCGATCTGGCTGCTTTCTGCTCAACCTTCGCGTTCTGTCTCGCTGTTACAAGAACATGATTGTCCGGCTCAGTTTATCCCCAATCCCCGCGACTACCAAGCGATTGATAAGCTGCAAATCAACCATACTCCCATAGCTCTAAAATATTCTGGTCTTGCGGAATTAGAAGGTTTTATCCTACCTACATACCGATTAGTAATCGTTACAGATCGGGAATTTTTTGGACAGCATTCTTTAGCGACTCCCGGCTATATCCGCAAGCGCCACAAGGCGACATCTAAACAAGTCGATCCCAATAAGCTGCGTCCGGGCGATTATGTGGTTCACAGAAATCATGGTGTTGGTAAATTTGTCAAGCTGGAAAGTTTGACAATTAATAACGAAACCCGTGATTATTTGGTAGTGCAGTATGCTGATGGGTTACTCAGAGTCGCAGCCGATCAAGTAGGTGCTTTATCGCGGTTCCGCGCTGGTGGTGAGAAAGCGCCAGAACTCAACAGGATGACTGGTAAAGCTTGGGAAAATACCAAGAATAAAGTCCGCAAAGCGATCAAAAAATTGGCGGTGGACTTGTTGAAACTGTATGCAGCGCGATCGCAACAACAAGGTTTTAGCTTTCCAGATGATATGCCTTGGCAGGAGGAATTAGAAGATTCTTTCCCCTACCAACCCACAACAGATCAGCTCAAAGCTGTGCAAGATGTAAAACGCGACATGGAAAGCGATCGCCCAATGGATCGCTTAGTTTGTGGCGATGTCGGTTTCGGGAAAACGGAAGTGGCGATTCGTGCTATTTTCAAAGCAGTCATCGCCGGTAAACAAGTGGCACTCCTTGCGCCAACGACTATTTTAACACAGCAGCATTACCATACACTCAAAGAACGTTTTGCTCCTTACCCCGTAAATGTCGGTTTACTCAATCGTTTTCGTTCGGCTGAAGAACGCCGCGATATTCAAAAGCGATTGGCAACGGGTGAATTAGATGTAGTGGTTGGTACACAGCAACTTTTGGGTAAAGGCGTGATGTTCCGGGATTTAGGACTGTTGGTGGTGGATGAAGAACAAAGGTTTGGAGTAAACCAGAAAGAAAAAATTAAAAGCCTGAAAACTCAAGTTGACGTGCTTACCCTCTCCGCCACTCCCATTCCCCGGACTTTGTATATGTCTTTGTCGGGAATTCGGGAAATGAGTTTGATTACCACACCACCGCCAACTAGACGAGCGATTAAAACCCATCTGTCACCAATTAATTCCGAAAGTATCCGCACGGCAATTCGTCAAGAATTAGACAGAGGTGGACAGGTATTTTATGTAGTTCCACGAGTAGATGGAATTGAAGAGACAACAGCCAATTTACGAGAAGTGATACCGGGAGCTAGGTTTGCGATCGCTCACGGTCAAATGGATGAAAGCGAGTTAGAATCAACCATGCTCACCTTCAGCAATGGCGATGCAGATATCCTGGTTTGTACGACAATTATTGAATCTGGCTTAGATATTCCACGAGTCAACACGATTTTGATTGAAGATGCTCACCGCTTTGGATTAGCACAACTGTATCAATTACGCGGTCGTGTGGGACGTGCAGGGATACAAGCTCATGCTTGGTTATTTTATCCAAAGCAACGGGCATTATCTGATGCAGCACGGCAACGATTACGAGCGATTCAGGAATTTACTCAGTTAGGTTCTGGATATCAGCTAGCGATGCGCGACATGGAAATCAGAGGCGTAGGCAACTTGCTAGGTGCAGAACAATCCGGTCAAATGGATGCTATAGGTTTTGATTTATACATGGAAATGCTTGAAGAAGCAATTCGGGAAATCCGCGGACAAGAAATTCCGAAAGTGGAGGATACCCAGATTGACCTCAACTTGACAGCATTTATTCCAGCGGATTATATCACCGATTTGGATCAAAAGATGAGTGCATATCGGGCGGTAGCGACAGCTAAATCTAAATCAGAATTAAAGCAGATTGCAGCTGAGTGGAGCGATCGCTATGGTAGTTTACCAGTGTCGGCAAATCAACTTTTGCGAGTCATGGAACTCAAACAACTAGCGAAAAAGCTCGGATTTAGCCGGATTAAACCAGAACAAAAGCAGCACGTTGTTTTAGAAACGCCAATGGAGGAACCCGCTTGGAATTTATTAGCGGCGAATTTACCAGACAATCTCAAGACGCGGTTTGTGTATTCTCCTGGAAAAGTGACGGTGCGCGGGTTAGGAGTTTTTAAGGCAGATCAACAATTGCAAAATTTGATTGATGCTTTCGGGAGAATGCAAGGTGCGATTCCAGAGGCAGCTGTTGTTTAATTGGGATAAAAAGATTAGTGATTAAATGAAAACCTATGTCATTTTGAGCAGGCTGGAATTCCAAACCCAGCCTTTTGAGCCTATTTAGTAGAATTAAAGGAAATACCAACCCGACTTCAACTCATGATCAAAACTATCGAAGGCATTTATCAGGATGGAGAAATTTACCTCACCCAGCTACCGCAAGATATTAGCGATCGCTCCCAAGTCCTCGTCACCTTTCTAGACACTGCCAAAATCGATCCCACGAAACTACGCCAACTGATTGATCGGTTGGAGACAATTGCTGGAATTGGACAAGGTTTCGAGGAACTCAACGCTGGTCAAACTCGCCCCATTGAAGATTTCGTCCAAGAAATGCAGCAAAAGTATGGCATTTCAGGTTGAGATTACTCCAATCGCGGAAGCTCAGATTGAGCAAGCTTATCGCTGGTATCGAGAGCGGAATCCTGAATTTGCCGATCGTTGGTTTCGAGGATTGATGAATGCTATTGCTACCCTACAAGAGAAGCCCCAACGTTGTGCTTTAGCAGTCGAACATGAAATTTTTCCAGAAGAAGTACGTCAACTCCTTTATGGGAAAGCCAAAAATGTATACCGAGTACTTTTTACGATTCGAGGTACTACAGTTAATGTATTGTATGTGCGCCACACTGGCCAAGCACCACTTACAGTTGATGACCTAGAGGTGTTACAAGGTGAAGTTTAGGATTTCAAGGCGATCGCTATGGTAGTTGACCAGTGTCGGCAAATCAACTGTTGCGAGTCATAGAACTCAAACAGCTAGTACAACAAACTCGGATTTAGCCGCAATCTGTCTTTTAAAGTGACACTTTATACTATGAACAATACAATGAACTTATACTAAATTAGCTTTATTTAAAGTCCTATGGGTTATTTGGCAACAAACTTGAGTACAATTCCCTCGAAAGGATATAGTTGGTACGTCTTCTTTTTACTCGATAAATGGAGTGATCCATTGAGAGAAGAAGTAAAGAATAATTTTGATCAATTTGCTGCTGAAGTTGGTTCTGACTGCTTGGCGGTGCGAGGGACAGATCGAGTTAGCTTCTATAATCAAATACTGGATAGCGAACTCATGAAGCTTACTCCAAAAGGAGAACATCCACCACTACCAGCACTTATAGTTTCTAACTACTCTCCTGGAAGTATGGATGACAGTAGCGGAATTAAAGATATGAGGAATGCTAAGTTGATGATTTTTCCACTTGCTGCAAAATATATTAGGCCAGGTTCCATTACTGAATTTCTTCAAGACCTTGCAATAACTCTTAAAGATGGTTCTCCAGAGGAACTTAAAACTAAAGAAGAAATGGAGAAAAAGTGGAGATGGTTAGTTAAGTACTTTGAACTGAAACCATCTTTTTTTGGCTTTTTTCAAGTGAATGTCAACCAGATACTTGAAGATTTATTCCATTAAGCTAGGAGAAAAAACTACACTCATCTTGGCCATAAATTGTTTTGGCACTAAGAAACTCAACACTTGCTTTTACTCAAACTTTACTACTTCTGCTATAAAGAACGATCGCGCTTTCCTCTGGCCCCAATCAATCGCACCCTACCTAACAACCCCAACAAAGTGCAAGCAGAGATAATTTATAGTATGAATTTCGTAACGATTAACAGCTATGACAGAGCTACTTGAACAAGCGATCGCTAAACTAAAAAATTTACCTGCCAATGAACAAGATGCGATCGCGGCGATGATTTTGGCAGAACTAGAAGATGAACGCTGTTGGGATCAAGCTTTTGCCCGTTCTCCAGATATGCTTGCCAAACTTGCAACCGAAGCAATGGCTGAATACCGTGCAGGAAAAACTCAAGAGTTAGATCCAGATACATTGTGAAGTCACGTATAACCGCTCAGTTTCGTCAAGGGTTTGCCGATCTACCTGAGCAAGTTCAAGAGTAAACGCGTGAGGCATACCGCCTCTTCAAACAAGATCCGAGCCATCCCAGCTTGCGCTTCAAAAAAGTACATCCAGAACTACCAATTTATTCAGCACGGATTAGCAAAAATTATCGAGCGGTTGGACAGTTAGATGGAGATACTGTTATTTGGTTTTGGCTTGGTTCACACGCAGAGTATAACAAGTTGCTTTCTCAGTTGTAGCGACACAGTGCGATCGTGTACAGCAAATAGTTGAACTATTAAATTTAGAAGAGTGGATTGATGAAGACACTGAACCAGAAGAACCAGCAGATTGAGAAGCCGTCCTTAGAATATTATTTAAATCTTCAGTACCCTGTAACACTTTACCCTGACCCAGAGGGTGGATATATAGCCCAAATTAAAGATTTACCTGGATGTCTTACCCAAGGCGAAACCCTTGAAGAGACAATGGCAAATCTCAATGAGTCGCGGGAACTGTGGATTGAGACAGCTTATGAAGCAGGCGATCGCATTCCCTTACCAAGTAATAATGATAGCTATAGCGGGAAACTACTGCTACGGATGCCGAAATCTTTACATCGGCGTTTAGCTGAGACTTCTGAACGGGAAGGTGTTAGTCTCAATCAGTATATTGTGTCTTTGTTGAGTGCAATTTCTAGATGATTTATAAATAGTCAAAAAATACTTCAGGTACTAATCTTAATTCCCCAGATTTGAAGCGAGAGATATCTATCCATAAGGCTCTATGTTTATGATGTGGTGATTCAGAAAAAACTAAACTTTCCAGTTGATAAAATTTGGAATCAGCAAAGTCACACTGATAAAGCTGAATAATTTCATGACCTTGCCTACCATTAAATGTAAATAGGTTCTCTATACAACCTAGATATTTAATATTCGTTAATTCTGCCTGAATTTCCTCTTGAAATTCCCGTTTTAAGGCGGCGTGGCTGGTTTCACCAAAATCAACACCACCGCCTAAAGCCCGATAAAATGTTTCTTGTTTTGCGGGATCGTAACCTTCAGAAAGAAATATGCGTTCGCCCTTGGCGTTGGCAGAGCCATCGCCATTCCGAATTAACCCCAAGGCTATTACCCGAATTTCACCTGCTTTATTCATTTTTGTAACTAATTATCATAAATAGACTGAGGACGACTTTCGCTATCCTCAATAGGCCAATCTGGATTTTCACCACCGATGTACAATTCTTCAATGGTCACATATTCCTGACTTAGCTGGGTAAGAGCATTGATTAAAATATCCAATGCGATCGCATCACTGGTTCCTAAGTCAAACCAACAACGCCCCCACTGACCCTCATATTCAAACTCACCCATGTTGTGCATCAGTGCTAATAGACTTTTGTCATAGCCTTGTGCATCATAATTCATGTAGCTGATATCGAGTCCAGTATCCTGCACTTGGAGGTTTTCTGCATTAAATGCACCCAATTTACCTAAATAAAACCAGGAATTGAAGACTTCTTCTACATACTGCTTTTCACGCGCAGAAGGATTTGTGCTGAATTTCAGCCAAATCCACATATCAAAAGGATTAATTTCGCGGAACTGAATCTTCATTTTGGTCTAATATCTCTATTACTCTTCTGCAAATAAGCATATCAAAGTAGGGAATGGGGAATGGGGCATGGGGCATAGGGAATAGAGAATAAAACTAATCGCCAATACCTAATGCCCAATGCCCAATGCCCAATTATCCAGGATTCTTCAAACTAACAGCACTTCTGCGTTCGCGCTCAATTTGTTTGACTAAATCGCCTGGGAGTTGAGATTTTTTAGTCAATGCTTTGTCAAAATTAGCGATCGCTTCCTGGATCATCTGCTGGCTTTTTTCTCTTTGCCCCAGTCGCTTCAGTATTTGGGCTTTAAGATAATAAATTTCTGGATTATCGGATGTCGTTTTGATCGCCCGGTTGACATACTCTAGCGCCTGTGGATACCGTTTTAAATCCCGGTAAGCAAGAGCAATACCCCGATCCACTAGATATTGAGGAGCAGCATTTTTTTCTAAGCGTCCAATTGCCTGATCTGGACTAGCAAAAGGCAAATTAACCGCTAACAATAAATCCATATAACCCTTGATTAAATTCAGTTCTGGATCGTTGGCAGAAATTGCTTCGGCTTTGTCTAAATATTCATAAACTTGCCGCAACCGACTAAAGGCTTGTGGCACACCATTGACAGTACCCTCACGGGTGATAACTACTGCACCTTCTAAAAAATGACCAACAGCAGTGTATAAATTACCACGCAATGGATCGCTAGAAATCAGTTTTTGTCCAGTTTCTAGAGTTTTTTGGCTGTAGGTATCTAGTTTAGCCCAATCCTTATTTCCGTATGCTAAAGATGCGCTCATGGCATAAGCTAGAGGTTCATTTGGCTCTTTGGATAGTGCTTGTTCTAGATAACGCTGTGCTGCTGGATAGTTGCCCTGTTGGAAAATTGCTTTAAAAGCTGCTTCTGTTTGGTCGCCAATTTGATGAGGTTCGCTATTGCGAAACGGATCGCCAGCCAACGAGGGATTTACCCACAGATTAAGTACGAAAGCAGCGGCAAAAGCAGTCTGAGCAAAGGTAATGAGTTGAGCAGACACTACTAATTGAGGCGAAAAAAACCTTTTAATCATTTTTACCCTCAGAATAATTGCGGTTGAAATAGTTGTATGTGTTACTTAGAATGCAAAAATGGTTAATTTCAACTTGCCTTTGCTTCAACCAAAATTTTCTTATATATTGGTAATCTTTCCATGTTTCCAGGCTTGCTCTAGCCATTATTTCAGGCTTAGTCTGCCACAATGGAGAAAAAGTGGATAATTCTTGCTGCTAAATTAAGGTGTTAATCCAGGTAATGCGCTGTAAATTTTTTTCTAGAATTTTCCAAACACTCTCAGTGTAGCTAATCAGTAATTTGCTGACTTTTTGGTAATCTTAACAAATGCTTTATCTCCGAAATGTAAATTATCATCCCACAGCGTGCCCAACAGCGATTCTCAAATCGATCAATTTAGAATTAGCACCCCAGCAGCTAGGTCTGATTATTGGCCCGAGTGGTTCCGGTAAAAGTACCTTACTAGAAATTTTGTCGGGACTAACTGAACCCACTACTGGCGCACTCTTCTGGCGGGAACAAGAACTTATAGCCGAACAGTTACAACAATTAGCCGGGTTAGTATTTCAGTTTCCAGAGCGGCACTTTTGCGGTGGTTCGATTTTAGAAGAATTGCGTTTAGGACATCCTGAGTTAGGGTCAGAAAGAGTCAGACAAGCGCTGAGTGAAGTGGGATTAGAGCATTTATCGCTTTCTGCTGCCCCTTATGCTTTGAGTGGTGGTCAGCAACGACGTTTAGCTTTGGCAGTCCAATTGATTCGCCAGCCAAATTTACTGTTATTGGATGAACCCACAGCTGGTTTAGATTGGTCAATGCGTCGGCAATTGATAAATTTATTAGCGAAACTGAAACAAGATTGGACATTGTTAATTGTGACACACGACGCTGGGGATCTGTTAGCGATCGCAGACCGTTGCTGGAGACTCAACCACGGCGAACTAGAATCAGTAGACCCAAAGACACTAGAATCCAAAGTTAAAGAACCTCTACCAACGGTGTGAGAAAAAAGCAGTGGGACAAGGGGACAAGGGGACAAGGGGACAAAGAGAAAAACTATGTCCCATGTCTCATACCAAATGACAAATGACAAATGACAAATGACAAACCTATTGCCTGAGATGGCAGCAATCTGGCAGAAAACTCTCAATTGGCAACCAACTCTTCAACAACAAGCGCAATTTCAAAAGCTTTATGAGTTAATCCTAGAAGGTAATCGCCAACAAAATTTAACTCGGATCGTTGAACCTCAAGAGTTTTGGGAAAAACATCTCTGGGATTCTCTGCGAGGAATTGCACCTCTGTTATCAGCAAATTTCTCCCCTGCTTCCCCTACTATCATCGATATTGGTACAGGTGCAGGTTTTCCAGGTATTCCAGTGACAATTACTGTACCTAATTGCACAATTACTCTTCTCGATTCCACTCGGAAAAAAATTACTTTTCTCGACAATATATTAACTGAACTTGCCCTTACCAATGCCAAAACTCTTGTTGGTAGGGCTGAAGAAATCGGTCAGCACCGCCAGCATCGACTAGCTTATGATATTGCATTGATCCGTGCTGTAGGGGCGGCCTCTGTCTGTGCAGAATATACCCTACCACTGCTCAAACAGGGAGGTTTAGCTATAATTTATCGCGGTAATTGGACAAAGGATGAAACAGCTGCTTTAAAGAATGCTGTGAACCAGTTGGGTGGAGTTATTGAATCAATCGAACAATTTACAACACCTCTGAGTCACAGCATCCGCCACTGTGTGTATTTGCGTAAGGTAGCTACCACTCCAGCTAATTTTCCTCGTGCCGTAGGTGTACCGACTCAAAAGCCTCTTTGACTAATTCGTAATTATAAAGGGAAGACAGCTAACACCAATTGTAATTACGAATTACTTTGACACGAGCGGAATATTAAGTTTTTATTTTTCTATCTCTTCTTGCCTTAATAGTTAAGCAAATTTACTTGCTGCTGCAAACCGCTTGTTAATCTCATCCCAATTAACCACGTTCCACCAAGCATCTAAATAATCAGCGCGGCGATTCTGGTAATTGAGATAATATGCATGTTCCCATACATCATTACCCAGGATCGGATATTTACCTGCACTTAAGGGAGTGTCTTGGTTAGCTGTAGTTGTCACTTCCAACTTGCCACCCTTGTTACGTACTAGCCAAACCCAACCACTACCAAAACGACCAGCGCCAGCTTCATTAAACTGTTTTTTGAAAGCTGCAAAAGAGCCAAAATTTTGATTAATTGCGGAGGCGATATTTCCTGTTGGTTCTCCCCCACCTTTTGGCTTCATAATTTGCCAGAACATTGAGTGGTTCACATGACCGCCGCCATTATTACGTACTGTTCTGCGAATATCTTGTGGTACACTGTCAAGTTTTTGCAACAGTTCTTCAACAGTTTTACCTTTGAGTTCTGGATGTTTTTCTAAGGCTGCATTCAGGTTTTTCACATAAGTTGCGTGATGTTTATCGTGGTGAAATTGCATCGTTTTGGTATCGATGTGTGGTTCCAGTGCTTCGTAGGCATAAGGTAAAGGCGGTAATTGGATAGCACCTGTTGTATTTGCTGTTATATTGGGTGTTGTATTTGCGGTTGTATTTGGTGTTGCAGCATTTCCATTAGGAGATTTCTCTGCCAATGCACAAGAGTCTAATGCAAAAGCACCTGTACTTGATGTCAGTAAAAACAAGAAATGGCGTCGATTAATAGTCATATAACTTTTTACAGCTAATCCATGAAGTCTCTATTGCAGTTTTTATTTTCTTAGATTTTGGCGACAAAAAATTAGAATTTAGCGATTATTTATAGCTGTTTAAGAAACTCTTTATAAGATTCTGTCCCCAGTTTCGGGATCGAATACAAACAAATGATTTAAATCGATCTCTAAAGAAAGGCGATCGCCTGAACGAAAACGCATATCAGAGCCTACTTGAATATTCAGCATCACCGCCGAACCGGGTAAACCAGCACGAATCAAAGTTTCTCTTCCCAAAGGTTCTACAACTTTAACTTCAACCGATAATAATCCTGAATTTTGAGTACTATTAGCGGTAGCTGGGCGTTCAGCCCGTTCTGAATCAGTGTTTATTTTTATATGCTCTGGACGAATCCCCAAATCATAACTATGTCCTTGACGCAACTGTAATTTTCCTTTCACAACTGCTGGGATTGCTAATAACTGTCCGCTCACATCGAAACCATTATTTTCATAGATTGCAGGCAAAATATTCATTGGCGGACTGCCTAAAAAAGTTGCCACCATCTGATTAGCAGGATTTGCATAAATAGTTTGAGGATCGCCAATTTGTTGAATCCGTCCGCGATTTAGCACGACAATTTGATCGGCCAAAGTCATCGCTTCAACTTGATCGTGGGTGACGTAAATAGTCGTAATCCCTAATTGTTGATGTAGTTGTTTCAATTCTGCCCTGGTATCATCGCGCAATTGGGCATCTAAATTAGATAAAGGTTCGTCAAGTAAAAAGACTTGGGGTTCGCGAGCGATCGCTCTCCCTAATGCTACCCTTTGTTGCTGTCCCCCAGAAAGTTGTTTGGGTTTGCGATCCAGCAGGCGATCGAGAGAAAGCGATCGCGCCACATTCATCACGCGTTCTTCAATGATTTTTCGGTCAACTTTCCGCATTTGCAAGCCAAAGGCGATGTTTTGGGCCACACTCATGTGAGGATAGAGAGCGTAGTTTTGGAACACCATCGCCACATCCCGTTGTCTGGCTGGAATATTATTTACCAAGCGATCGCCAATATAGAGTTTGCCAGATGTAGCGGTTTCTAAACCAGCGATCGTTCGTAAAATTGTAGACTTACCACAACCCGATGGTCCAACTAAAACCCAAAACTCGCCATCAGGAATTTCAAAGGTAATGTCCTCGATCGCGGTGACGTTATTGAATCTACGTTTAATATCTTCTAGACGAACGTTTGCCATTATCTAATTTAAGATTGTGGATTTGGAATTAGTGCAAAACTTCCCAACTCTATTATTCCAGCAATTCTATAAACTCTTCCCTTGTAAGTTCAATATCGCGTAGTATTTTGCGTAGTAATCCTTTACCTATTGTTTTACCAGCATGAACAGGAATAGTTACTAACCGTCCATCTTCATGTTGCATTTGTACATGAGAGCCTTTTTGACGTACCGCCTGAAAACCTATTTTTTCAAGAGTGTGAATAACTGTTTTACCTGTTAAAACTGGTAATTTTGGCATTAAATTACTACCTTTTGAATACCTATAAATTCTGGTATTTCTTCATCACTTTTTGTTTCTAAGCAAAGTTCAATTACTTCTCTCATATTAGCCATCAACTCATCAATTGTTTCTCCCTGACTGTAACAAGCTTTTAGCTGAGGAACTTCTCCAACATAGTAGCCATCTTCATCCCGTTCAATGATGACGTAGAATTCTCGGTTGGTGGAATCGATCATAATCTGTTTGTCCGTAGGCTCAAAATCATTTTTCTGGATTCTTCAACCAAGCTGGGTGAGAGAGTAAAGAAGCAAATACTCGTACTCCCCGAAGTTGATTAGAGAGGGGTAAGTGACCTTTAGGCGCACTCAAATCCCAGGTAAACTCGTTAGGGTATCGCGTCCAGTTATTACCTGCTTTCCAACCAATTTTTGGCCAGAAATTCTCCCAATTTTTACCCAAACTTAACCAAATTTCTCGCTGCACTGAAAAACCAAATTTACCTTCCGAGTGGACTAACCAGAGGTTGTTAATGGTTTGCAAGTCAACAGCCGAGATATTTTCTACCTCGGTAAAGTACAACCATTTTCGTTGTACAGCCGTTGGCCCTGACAGTTCACACATTTTTTCGATGGTGACGCGATCGGCTGCTTGGAAATCTTGAGCAGCTAGTAGCTGTTGCAAAGAATTGTAGTTAATCCCGCACTCTGATTTTAGAGGTACAATTCCTTCAGGAAAACAGGAGCGCAAAAATTCTTTGGCTTGAGGTGCATCAGAACTGTAAAAGACTTGGTAAGCTTTGCCATCAATCCAAGTCGCTGGGTTCTCACGTCGTTTCAGTAAAAATTCCATCAACACGTCTAATCCCTCATTACCCAACTCAGCTAATTGTGGGATTATCTGCTGTTGGACTTTTTCAGACCCAGCGATTAACGGTTGTCGGAGGGAGTCGATGTCATTTGCAGGGCCTGATAAAATCATTGGGTCTGTCATGCCATTCTTGTGTTAACGGTCAGTGAAAGAGCGGTAAGCTATCGGGCATTCTTTAAAGTGAAGTACTGATAGCGAAAAGTAGTTTACTATTTTTGATCGTACAAAATTGCGATCGCTTCACTGAATCCCACACTTAATCCCCAAATAATGTACAAGGAGAATAGGGGGAAAATCTGCGGATTGGGACTGGGGACTGGGGACTGGGGACTGGGGACTGAGGGAACATGGATGAAGAAGGGGAAATTATTAAAAAAATCACTTCGTTGTCTCTTTTCAATTCCCAATCCTCAATTCCCAATCCCCATTACCCAATCCCTAGTGCCCAATATACAAGCCTGCCACATAAGGTTTTTTTGAATAGCAGCGTATCGATTAGGAGTGTGTGAACGATGTACGAAAAGATTACCCCCCCCGCAGCCGGAGCAAAAATCACCTTCAAAAATGGTGAACCAATCGTACCGGACAATCCAATTATCCCCTTTATTCGTGGCGATGGTACAGGTATAGACATCTGGCCTGCTACCCAAAAAGTGTTAGATGCGGCGGTAGCCAAAGCATATAAGGCTCAGCGTCAAATTAGCTGGTTCAAGGTTTACGCTGGAGATGAAGCTTGTGATTTATACGGAACTTATCAGTATTTACCTCAAGACACTTTGACGGCAATTGAAGAGTATGGTGTAGCTATTAAAGGGCCTTTGACTACTCCTGTTGGGGGAGGAATTCGTTCTTTAAATGTAGCTTTGCGGCAAATTTTTGACTTGTATGCCTGCGTGCGTCCCTGTCGTTACTATGCGGGTACGCCTTCACCCCACAAAAACCCCGAAAAGTTGGATGTAATTGTTTATCGGGAGAATACGGAAGATATTTATTTAGGCATTGAGTGGCGACAAGGTAGCGAAATCGGCGATCGCTTAATTAAAATTCTCAATGAAGAACTAATCCCCGCTACCCCAGAACACGGAAAAAAACGCATTCCTCTTGATTCTGGGATTGGCATCAAACCGATCAGCAAAACTGGTTCTCAGCGTTTAGTCAGACGTGCCATTAAACACGCCTTGCTATTGCCCAAACACAAGCAACAAGTGACTTTGGTGCATAAAGGCAACATCATGAAGTACACCGAAGGCGCTTTCCGCGACTGGGGTTATGAACTAGCAACCAGCGAATTTCGCGCCTGTACTGTCACTGAACGAGAATCTTGGATTTTGAGTAATAAGGAAAAAAATCCGAATCTTTCCTTGGAAGAAAACGCCCGCGAGATCGATCCTGGGTTTGATAGTCTCACCGAGGAGAAGAAAGCGCAAATTGTCAAGGAAGTTGAAACTGTTCTTAACTCAATTTGGACAACCCACGGCGAGGGAAAATGGAAAGATAAAGTTTTGGTAAATGACCGAATTGCTGACAGTATTTTTCAACAAATCCAAACCAGACCGGATGAGTATTCGATTTTGGCGACGATGAACTTGAACGGCGATTATCTGTCTGATGCTGCTGCTGCCATTGTTGGGGGATTGGGAATGGGGCCAGGGGCAAATATTGGTGATGCTTGTGCCATATTTGAAGCTACCCACGGTACTGCACCAAAACACGCCGGCTTAGATCGAATTAATCCGGGTTCAGTGATTTTGTCTGGTGTGATGATGCTGGAATTTCTGGGTTGGCAAGAAGCCGCAGACCTAATTAAGAAAGGTTTAAGCAATGCGATCGCTAGTAGTCAAGTCACCTACGATTTAGCCCGGTTGTTAGAACCACCAGTTGAACCCTTAAAATGTTCTGAATTTGCCGAGGCAATTATTCAGCATTTTGGTTAAATATATTAATAGTCTGTCGAGTTTAAATTGATTGGTAAGTTTGTAGTAAGGACTTTAGCCTTTATCCTCTAAGCACTAAAGTGTTTACTACAAGCCTGCAAAACTAGCTTGACAAAGTACTAGGGCTAATTAGTCGAATGATCAATTCACATCTGGTTGACAGCTAAAATTGCCATATGAACCTTCAAGAAATTCTCAACTTTGCAGATGAAGTTCTATATGCTCATACAGGTACGCATCTAACCAATGTTCAACAATTGATCTTGCGTGAGTCTCTCGTTAATAAAAGATACGAGGAAATGCAAGGTTATGAAACTCAATATCTCAAAAACGAAGGTTTGAGATTGTGGATGTCATTGTCAGAGGCTCTAGATGAAAAAGTCAGTAAAACTACTTGCCGCAAAGTGTTAGAGAAAGAGGCATTTGAGAGAAAATTAAAATCTAGAGAAAATGAAAGCGTTCTACAGTTGATTGACCGGGCTGCCAAAGAAAAATGGACAGAACTAGACCTCTCAGGCATGGGATTAACAGAACTACCTCTAGAGATTGGAAGATTAACACACTTGACTACCCTTCTCTTAAATCACAATGCAACAAGCCAAAAAAGTTCAAAAACATCCTATACCAGCCTTCTCTTAAATTACAATGCAACAAGCCAAAAAAGTTCAAAAACATCCTATAAGCCCAATAATATTAAATACCTACCTTCAGAAATTGGGAATTTAACAAATCTCCAATTTATTTCTATCCGTAGTAATCAACTAACAACTTTGCCCAAAACCTTTGCAAAACTTATTAATTTAAAAGAACTCAACCTTTCGGACAATGGAATATTAACTTTGCCAGCAGAAATTGGGCAATTAATTAACTTAAGACGGCTTGATGTAAGTGCTAATAAATTAGCAGAAATACCAATTTTTCTTAATCAAATTATTATGCTAGAAGAGATTAACTTTAATGGTAATAATTTAACAAATTTACCTGATTCAATCTTTAAACTTAAAAATTTAAAATGTCTTTCTCTCAATAGTAATCAGTTAACAAGTTTGGCAGATTCATTTGAAAAAATTGATAAATTGGAGATTTTGAATTTTATACCAAATTAATATGAAGCTGCATAGAATAGAGCTTCCAAGATAAAGTTATAAGAAGAGACAGAAATTACCTGCTCAAATGTGAGTTGGTCGAAGATTTCTTGGATGCGCTCGCGTAAAGCTTGTAAAGAAGAGAAAA
>NZ_JAVRBQ020000139.1:0-25331 GCF_034531215.2 Nostoc sp. ChiSLP03a | reverse complement strand
CAATAGGTCATCAGTGATAGCATAAATTGTAATTATTTCGTTTAACATTACCCCTCCTAATTTTTCCTCTGGAGGGGATTTTATTGCTTATGCAATGCCACCTGAACACCTGCAAGCATAACTAGCAACTTGGGTTATTATGTGAACTTTGGATAATTGCGATCGCCCTGTTGCTACACTGAGATGTTAGGCTGGAATAATTGCGATCGCAGAATTAGAGTTAAATAAAAGTACCCGATATTAAAATACTTGCATGAACTCAAAGGTTGATTTGTTGACTCGCATTACTCAAACTCCTGGTCAGTGTGGTGGTCGTCCTTGTATTCGAGGCATGAGGATTCGTGTAAGTGATATTTTAGAAATGTTGGCTGAGAATGTCAGTGTTTCTGAGATTTTAGAAGATTTTCCCGATCTTCAACTCGAAGATATCCAAGCCTGTCTATTGTTTGCAGCACGGCGAACAGACTTTCCTCGATTGACAGCATGAAAATTTGGATTGATGCTCAGTTGCCTCCTACATTAGCACTTTGGCTAACTGCAACTTTTGACTTAGAGGCTACTGCACTACGAGAGCTTGAATTACGAGATGCTAAAGATGTAGAAATTTTTGAGGCAGCACGAGTCGCTAATGCAGTAATCATGACCAAAGACAGCGATTTTGTTGACTTGGCTTGTCGGTTAGGAATACCACCCCAAATTCTTTGGCTGACCTGTGGGAATGTCACAAATCGCAATTTGCAGCGACTACTTGCGATCGCTTTACCTGATGCAATAAAACAACTACGGCAAGGAGAAGCAATTGTAGAAATTAGCAGTAGTTCATGAGTAAATTGCTCAACTCATACCAGTGAGATCGGGAAAATCAACTGTGACTACATCACCGGGATTAAATATTACTAAGCTGTCTCTTCACTTTCAGGGAAACTAGAGATGTATCAGTGGCAAACTGAGGAAATTCAAAAGGGGATTGCTGAAGCGGATGCTGGAGATTTTGCCGATGATGAAGAAGTAAAAGCGACTTCTACAAAACTCACCAATGTATATTAAATGGCTGCGTAATGCGCTTCATCTCACACAGTCAGAATTACAGTTATTAAATATCGCTTACTTCCGGTAGCCAGTTTTCATCTAACACTAACTCTACAGAATATGGGCACTCTTCTGGAAACACGGATACAACTATCCCCGTTTGCTTGGCTGCTTGACGACGTGCCCTTTGATAGCTTTCCTCAAGTTGCTCTGTAGGATAGCTTTTAAGACTAGGACTATCTTCTATCGCTAACTCAATTTGGGTACGAGAATCGGTGATAGAATCGAGCCAACTATCTGAGCGGCGCTGGGGTTGATATTGCCACTTCAGCAGATGCAAAAGTAAGCGAGTTAGTTGACTGGCAATACTCCGCCGTTCACTTTTGCCCAAGCCTTCAACCTCTTCAATCAGATGTTCTACATCAACCTCATGCCAGTGATGCGATCGCAATAGTTGGGCTGTCTGTTCAATCCACAAGTTAAAATCTGCTTTATAAGTTGCACTCATACCCGTTATCGATCGGTTGCATAGCTTAGGCAAGCCAAAATATTCTCTCGTGTCAAATAAGGAAAGTCATCAAGCACTTCCTCGTAGGTCATCCCAGAGGCAAGATAAGATAAAACATCGTATACAGTAATTCGCATTCCTCGAATACAAGGCTTACCGCCTCGTTTTCCTGGTTCGATTGTAATAATGTTTTGATACTGCACTAAGCTTCAAACCTCAAAAATCTTCATCATCAACAAAAAATTCCGCATCGTCTTCTAATCGAGAATTACTCTGCCTAATACCAGCAAGTCCCCACAGAGGTTGCAGCAGTGCCATACCAATTAACCCGATAACGGCACTAAAAGCCAGCACTAAACCCATTGGTATCTGAATCGATTGGAATGTTAAAAATTTTAACGATACAGGTGTGGCATTTTGGACTGAAATAATTGCGATCGCAATTACCCAAACCGCTACAACTAGAGATGTCAAAAAAGGCGCAAAAGTTTTCATACTTTAATCGAAATGAGGAGTTAGAAGTTAGGAGTTATATTTTGCTAAAAATTAGAAATCAGGAGTTAAGAATTGCTAATTTACAATTCTTAACTCCTAATTCATAACTCTTAACTCCTAATTCTTATGCCTCTAGTTTAGCAATGGCACTCTCTAACTCTTGGGCGATTTGGGTGAGTTTTTCGGGAGTGTTCGTTTCTAGGTAGACGCGTACTAGTGGTTCTGTACCAGAAGGACGCAGTAAAACCCAGCTACCTTCTTCTAAATACAGCTTAATACCGTCTTTACGCCCCACTTCCTTGACTTTGATTCCTGCTACCTCTGTAGGTGGATTTTTAGTAAAGGAGTCGATGACGGCGGTTTTGTGTGCCTCTGTGAGGTGCAAGTCTAGGCGGTTGTTGTAAAGTGGGCCATCGGCTTCGGCGATCGCTTCTTTGACAAGTTGACTTAGCGGTTTGCCTTCATAGGCGATCGCTTCTGCCACCAGCATATCGGCTAATACCCCGTCTTTTTCGGGAATATGCCCAATAACACTCAAACCACCTGATTCCTCTCCACCGATTAATACGGCAGTTTCCCGCATTTTTTCGCCGATGTATTTAAAACCAACTGCTGTTTCGTAAATTTGCAGCCCATTTTTAACAGCAAAATTATCCAGCAAGTGGGTTGTAGCAACAGTGCGGACTATCGCGCCGGTTTTACCTTTGTTTTTGATTAAATGACGTGCTAGAAGTAGCAGCACAGTATTCGGAGTCAGGACGTTTCCTTGTTCATCAACGATACCAAAGCGATCGCTATCTCCATCTGTTGCCAAGCCCAAATCAGCTTGATCTTGAACTACTGCTTCCACTAACTCAACTAACTGTTCTCCTTTGGGTTCTGGCATTCCACCCCCAAATAAAACATCTCTCCAATCGTGGAAACTTTCTAGTTGAACGCCACTATGTTGCAAAACTTCATCTAAATAGCCGCGAGAGGTAGAATACAAAGCATCGTACTTTACCTTTAAATTAGCGCTTCTGATTTTTTCTACATCAAGTAGAGTGTAGATAAATTGTAGGTAATCTGGTTTCGGATCGAAAATTGAAATTGAACCTGATGGTTTGCTCCCAGGCAACTCATCCGATGCACCTTCTATATTTGCCACAATAGTATCAGTAATCTCTGGAGTGGCAGGCCCAGCATAATCGGGTATATATTTAATTCCACAGTAAGGTGCAGGATTATGACTAGCAGTAAACATTAACGCCCCAGCGGAATTTAGGTGACGGGCGTTGTAGGCAATTACTGGTGTGGGACAATCCCGATCGGTAATTTTTACAGTCCAACCCAAGTCTGCTAATACTTGAGCCGCTGTTTGGGCAAACTGGTCAGCTAAAAAGCGAGTATCGTAGGCAATAAGTACTGGTCTATCTTTTGTGTAGGCTGTTTCTAAGTAAGTGGCGATTGCCCTTGTTACTTTTCTCACATTCGGAAAAGTAAAGTCATCGGCAATAATCCCTCGCCATCCATCGGTACCAAATTTTATCTTGCTAGACATTTTTGCCACTTGCTCCGGTACATTATCAGTACTATAAAAGCTTCCCGCAAAGCGTGTGTAGCAGCAAGTATCCTCCGAAGTTCTTTTCTAAGCAAGCCTTAGCTTAAACTTCTCCCCACCGTATTTTCTCTCACTGTTTCTGAGCAATGTCAACCCCCGATCGACCTTTTGCCAGTTATCACCTTTGGTCTCTAGTTGCCCCAGCGACTGGGCAAGAACGCTGGCACTGCCAGATGAGACGGGGGTTTATCAAAGCACGGCAACACGAACCACAAGTCAAAGCGCTTTTAATGCAAGCCACCGCGCCCCAGCGTATTGGCATACTAGCTCAAAAAGGCGTTTATGAGTTTCATCATCACAGGCATCTGTTGAAGCAAGCAGATGGCGTAGAAAGAGTTGCCCAGCTACTAAAATTAGGCAACTCAAGCGTTCAAGTCCAGCAACGCGTGCTGCAAATTTTGCAAAAATATCACGATTCGCCGTTGCTTTTGGATAAAAATATTATCCAATTAACTCCAGGTGATGAAGGCTTTCCTAAACCGATAGTAGTTGAACAAGAAGATTATTGTTTTCGCTTATACGCGGCTATGGACTGCGTTTTTATTGAGTCTGATAGCACTTTACATATTTTAGATTTCAAAACTGGTAAGTCGGCTTTTGACAAACGACAAGCATTAGTTTACTTATTAGCTGCTCGTTATCTTTACCCCGGACAAGAAGCTGTTGCATCATTTTATAATTTAGAAATATGTAAAAAATCAGAATTAATTAGTATTAATAATAGTGAATTAGAATCCTTAAAATTTGAGTTAGCAAATATTGCTCATAAACATCAGCACGATTTGCAAAAATATCAGGAAGAAACTAGTAATTTCAGTAAAATATTTCCTCCTAATCCTGGCTCTCACTGCCGCTTTTGTCCATTTAACTCCATCTGTGAGTTTGCCGATTTTAAACAGCATCAATCATATCCATTGCCCAGTTTAAGAAGTTTAAGAGTTAATAGCTAATTAGTTTATTTACCTTGGTTTCATTTTCAAAAAAATTTAATACAATACTCGTATTTTTACTGGACTGATTTTCTTCTCCTATCAGACAACCTAGATATAGGATACATCGATTTTTATCTTTGGTTGTAAGGAGTTAAGATTAGTGCGATTAACGGCAAATAAATCTGTATTTAGATTAGTAGGAATTTCGACATTTCTTTTACTTCTCATTTTTAAAGGGACTTTACCTCAAACTGTTTATGCATTGCTGTCGTCTCTGGACGCTTGTGCTGTTCAACCTGAATGTGCTGCTGCTGGCTCGGAATTAGCTCCTACTGCTAAGGCTGCAATTAGCACAACTAAAACTCAAAATGAGCAGGTTCCAAATAAAGCTCAGGAGAGATATTGTTCTTTTTATCCACTTAATTTAGTTTGTGGGCCACAAGGTCAATCTTCAGTTCTTTATAATTACAAATTTCATCAAACAGTACATTACAGAAAGTCTGGTTATCCTGACAAATTTGTAACTCATCACTTTCGGAGTTGGCGACCTGCGCCAGGGGCAATTAGAAGTTTAGCTC
This sequence comes from Nostoc sp. ChiSLP03a, assembly GCF_034531215.2. NCBI lineage: Bacteria > Bacillati > Cyanobacteriota > Cyanophyceae > Nostocales > Nostocaceae > Nostoc > Nostoc sp. ChiSLP03a. The sequence goes on along the minus strand of NZ_JAVRBQ020000139.1, from coordinate 20,189 downwards.
AACCTCCAGGTATTGAATTTGGTGGTGGTTATCCTCCATCTGGTGATTATGTAACCTGGATTCGTTTAAATGATGGAGATGGTAATAATCAAACTCGTGGAGTCGTTTATGAATACTCAACTGGCGACACCATGACATGGGATGATTATGCAAATTATTCTAACAATAATATTGAGGGAGAATGGATTAGCGATGTGGTTCGTGCTGATATACCGCCAGATAATTCATCCCCTCATGGTAGGAAAGATTGACTTCAATAAAAGCGCGATGTGGCTGTTCAATTAATAAATCTTCATTAAATTAGAGGTTGCTGGCATGAATAAGCTTTCTACGCTTCTCCAAAAGATTAAAGAAAATCCCGTCATGTATATAGATAAGCCATCAATTACTTGTCTTAAGTCCTTTGTCGGGGGGTATTTAGGTCAACTAAGTGATTTAGGATTAACTCCAGAAGGCTACCCAATGGAAGGATTTCAAGAATGGATACAAGAAAGAGCAAAAACCAATCTTTCAATATCATGGGCTGAAATACTTATATCTTCCTGTGGTAGTGACACAAATGCTTTCTATAGTTTTTTTGAGCTATTTGACCAGTTTATCAAACAGAAAAATGCTTCAAAAATTCAAGAAAGTGAAAACAATTTAAGGCTTCGTCAGGATTTGATGTTTCCTAAATTTGATATTTACAACGAGATTCCAAGTAATATAAAGAAAAGACCAGGAATGTATTTAGGCAGAAATTCAATTACTAGACTTGATATGCTTCTGCGAGGATATAGTCTGGCTCGAAGAGAAGTTGGCGTACCCCCAACTGAGCCAGAAAGGGAATTTGAAGGTTTTCAATCATGGGTTGAAGAAAAATATGGAATTAACTCAGGTCAGTCATGGGCTAAGATAATCCTTTTCTATTCTGTAGATGAGCATGAGGCACTACAGAAATTTTTTGAATTGTTTGAAGAATACTTGAATAGGAATAAGAGCTTGTAAGTAAACAAAAATAGTGGTTATAGCAGAAAGAAAGTATTAAGGTGCGTTAGCCTACGGCATAATACACCATACTAGCTAAAGTAAATTAGAGTCATCAGAATGAATAATCTTACTAAACTTATCCAAAACATTAAAGAAAATCCAGTTATGTACATAGACAAGCCATCAATTACTTGTCTTGATTCATTCTTAACTGGGTATAAGGATTTCAATCATGGGTTGAAGAAAAATATGGAATTAACTCAGGTCAGTCTTGGTCTAAAATAATACTTTTCTATTCTGTAGATGAGCCTGAGGTACTACAGAAATTTTTTGAATTGTTTGAAGAATACTTGAATAGGAATAAGAGTTTAGAAGTAGACGAAATTTGCGGTTAAACAGAGAGTTTTAAGGTGCGTTAGCCTACGGCATAACACACCCTACTCACTACTCACTTTCTCGTAGTCTTTCTCGAATTCAAAAGTCCGGTAATTCTTTAAGAATTGTGAACCGGATATGATTAATCGCTAAATCACCAATGGGGATATCTTCTTTGGTTAGCCGCTCACCTTTGCTTGTCACCGTTTCAAAGGTGATGCCTTTGCCAATTTCAATGTGATACCAGCATAAGCCCATAAAAAAGCGCGTTGGATAAGGGCCACCTTCACCTATATCGTCAGGATTTGATTCCATTGGCAACCAACCAAAATTGGGGACGTAGAATTCTAGCCAAACATGATTAAAGTCGGGTTGTAACGGTACTCCTACGAAGTCACTATGGGGAGGACATTTGTACCTGCCTACGGTACGGCAGGGGATGCCATTTAAACGGGATAAAGCAAGTAAAACGCCAACATATTCACCACAAGAACCAACGCCCCGCTCTAAAACCGTATCTGGTGCATCAATGTAAGGTTTAATACCGTAAGATAACTCATCATAAACGTAGTTGCGGATGCTGTGCATTTTCCGCAACACATTGGTTTCAGAACCAATCGCTTCTCTGGCGGCACGGCGAACAATGGTAGTATCCATTGCTAAATCGTCGTCGTCCACTAAGTAGCGTGTTTGTAACTCTGGGGACAGAGCGGGTATATTTTCTACATCTCTGGGTGTAATCCGATACTTAATCCCTCGAACTTCCAAAAGTGCTTTCCAGCCAAATATATGCCGTTCTCCTGGGGCAAGAGAATCAAATTTAAAGACTGCTACGCGTTGTCCTTCTATCACTTCTTCGGTGAAGGGTATACCAATAGGTTCAACGTGTTTCACCTTTTGACGCTCAGTTTCCGATGGTAGGGCTATGCGCCATTCGACATCGGGTAAATAAACCTCGTCTAGAGGTGCAATTTCTTCAGCATAAGACATTTCAATCAGATAGCCATTAGAGAGAGCGTAACGCTTATCTGGCTGGTAATGATAATACAGAGGGTGAATAAAAGTGCGATCGCGGAATGTTAATTCATGACTCGGATCGGCATTGGGGTTATCCCGGATATAAGGCTCTTCTGAGGCGTAGGCAACGTAAATACTTTCTTTGCCTGTTTCGGCATTTTTATGGATTGCTATGCCTGTAGGACATTCAAAGGGTGTTAGGACGCTAAATTGCAGTTCTCCTGTGGCTCTATCCATCGCGTAAACTGATTGTTCGGTGCGATCGCAAATCCAGAGCATTTCTTGGTTAACTGCCAAATTCTCTATCCCAACTCCAGGGGCATAAAATCTGGTAATTTCTTTTCGGGTTTCGCGGTCAAAAACCAGAATGTAGCCTAGCCTTTGGCAACTAACATAAACTGTTGTTTCCCAAACAGCAACGCCATCAGCGGCATAAGGCAATGTTACAAAATGTTCCAGATCCAAAGTGTTGAGCTTGCACGAGTAAACACTATTTTCTCGGCTTACCCACAGGGTATCATCCCACACCGCTAAACCAGTGACATCGATAAATTCTTCAACTTGATGGGGATTGAGAATTCTGCTGTTGTCAGAGGTAGGATCGATCTCCAGTAGATGCCCTTTAATACTGTCAATAGCAATAAGTCTATCTTTAATGAAAGTAATGCCACACAGGGCAGCAGCGGTAAGCGGTCGAATTGTTTTTTGCCCAAACATCTGGCTAACGGTCAAAGTGGGGAGTGCAAAACTCATAAAACCTTGTGGTAAGTGTAAAAAACCCTCACCTTTAGGTAGGAGAGGAAACATGACTCAAGCGGTTTTACCGCCGCCACACCAATCGCTTGATATGGGAAATCCTAGTCGAGCAATGGCTCCCCCGATGGGGTAGATAAAGAGTGCTGAGTTAAAAGACTGCCCACAATGGGCGTTGCTCTTACTAAGTACATCAATTAGTGGTTCTCGATCGCCACGTTGACGGCGAGGTACTAATAATTATCGGTACAATGTGTTCCGAAAAACTCTTTCGTGAGAAATAATACTATGTGAAAATAGGAGTAATTTACAAATATTAAGAATTACATATACACTCATACAACTGGGCGCGAGGCTTAATGTAACTTTAAAAGATGGAATTCCTGCCATCACTAAATTATGATCGAATTTTGTAACCATTTGCTGTGACCTACACGATGTCTGCTAATTCTCTGCCTGAAGGTGCCGCCGTTTGGCATAGTTTAGAAGTTGATAAAGCGCTAGACCTGCTTGATAGTAATGCAGACAGCGGCTTAACACCCCAAGAAATTCAACAGAGATTACAAAAATACGGCCCCAACGAACTTGAAGAAACTGCTGGCCGTAGTGCTTGGGAAATTCTCTTGGATCAGTTCAAGAACATTATGTTGTTGATGCTGATTGGCGTGGCTCTGATTTCTGGGTTTTTAGACCTGATGGCTTTGCGATCGGGCAGTTTGAAGCCTGGTGAAGTGCCATTTAAAGATACGATCGCTATTTTAGCAATTGTTATCCTCAATGGCATACTTGGCTACGTCCAAGAAAGCCGCGCCGAAAAAGCCTTGGCAGCCTTGAAAAAAATGACCTCTCCCTTAGTGCGCGTCATCCGCGACACCAGACTGGTGGAGATAGCAGCCAAGGAACTAGTTCCAGGGGATGTCATGCTGCTGGAAGCTGGGATGCAGATAGCCGCAGATGGACGCTTGATCGAACAGTCTAATTTACAAGTGCGTGAGTCGGCATTAACTGGTGAAGCCGAGGCGGTGAATAAACAGGCATCACTAAAATTGCCAGAGGAAACATCATTAGGCGATCGCCTCAATGTCGTGTATCAAGGAACTGAAGTAGTCCAAGGACGTGCCAAGGTTCTGGTGACTAACACCGGCATGACTACAGAACTAGGCAAAATTGCCACCATGTTGCAGGCGGTGGAAAGTGAACCTACGCCTTTACAGCAACGGATGACTCAACTGGGTAATGTCCTAGTTACAGGTTCTTTAATTCTGGTAGCGATCGTCGTCGTTGGCGGTGTGATCAGGGACGGAGGTTTTAAAAATATTCAAGAACTCTTAGAAGTTTCCTTGAGTATGGCGGTTGCTGTAGTGCCAGAAGGTTTACCAGCTGTAATTACCGTTACCTTGGCACTGGGAACCCAGCGAATGGTGCGCCAAAATGCCTTGATTCGCAAATTGCCAGCAGTGGAAACGTTGGGTTCTGTAACTACCATCTGTTCTGATAAAACTGGTACCCTGACTCAAAATAAAATGGTGGTGCAATCGATTTCCACCAATAACAAAACTTTTCGCGTCACCGGCGAAGGTTATGCTCCCACAGGGGACTTTCAGTTAAACGGTCAAAAAATTTCCTTAGAGGAATCTCCAGAAATTTCCGCGTTATCAGTCGCCTGTGCTATTTGTAATGACTCCGTATTGCAAAAAGAACAAGGTGAATGGGCAATTTTGGGAGATCCGACAGAGGGGGCATTACTCACCCTGGCGGGAAAAGCGGGAATTGAAAAAGACCAGTGGAACAGTAAGTTACCTCGCGTAGCGGAGTTTCCCTTTTCCTCAGAACGAAAGCGGATGAGCGCGATCGCTCAGGTGGAGAGAGTCGCCACAGGTGAAGCATTTTCGAGAGGTGTTGACCCAGCGATCGCCGGTTTTCTCCAATCGGAACCTTATTTAATGTTTACCAAAGGTTCTCCAGAATTAATCTTGGCACGTTGCACTCAGATTCATTTGGGTAATGACACGGGTACTGTAACCGAAGCACAACGCCAGAAAATTTTGGCAGAAAATGACCTGATGGCGAGTAAAGGTCTCCGGGTGCTAGGTTTTGCCTACAAACCCCTGGCAGAAATTCCCCCAGAAAGTTCAAGCGAGACATCTGAGCAAGGCTTAGTATGGCTGGGATTGGTGGGAATGCTAGATGCGCCACGCCCAGAAGTCAGAGCAGCCGTGCAAGAGTGTCGAGAAGCAGGTATTCGCCCAGTGATGATTACTGGCGACCACCAATTAACAGCACGAGCGATCGCCACCGATTTAGGAATTGCCCAAGAAGGCGATAGGGTACTTACAGGTCAAGAATTGCAACGGATGACTGACCAAGAATTAGAGCAAAACGTTGACTTGGTAAGCATCTATGCCAGAGTTTCCCCTGAACACAAACTGCGAATTGTCCAAGCACTGCAACGCCGGGGTCGATTTGTAGCGATGACAGGTGATGGTGTTAACGATGCCCCAGCCCTCAAACAAGCCGACATCGGTATTGCAATGGGTATTACTGGCACTGATGTCAGTAAAGAAGCGAGTGACATGGTATTACTTGATGACAACTTCGCTACCATTGTCAGCGCCACCAAGGAAGGTAGAGTTGTTTATACCAACATCCGCCGCTTTATTAAATACATCTTGGGCAGTAACATTGGTGAAGTTCTCACAATTGCAGCCGCACCCTTAATTGGCTTGGGAGGCGTTCCCCTAACTCCCTTACAAATTTTGTGGATGAACTTGGTGACAGATGGTTTGCCAGCCTTAGCATTAGCTGTGGAACCTCCAGAACCAGATGTGATGCAACGTCCGCCTTTTAGTCCCCGCGAAAGTATTTTCGCTAGGGGATTGGGTTCTTATATGATTCGCATTGGCATCATCTTTGCCATTATTACCATTGCCTTAATGTGGTGGGCTTATCAACATAGTCATGCCCCAGGCTATCAAGGCGATCGCGATACTTGGAAAACAATGGTATTTACTAGCTTGTGTATTGCCCAAATGGGTCATGCGATCGCCATTCGCTCCAACAACCGACTGACCATTGAGATGAATCCCTTCTCGAATATCTTTGTACTAGCGGCTGTTGTCGTCACCACGATTTTGCAGTTGATGCTAGTTTATGTCCCACCCCTGCGAGATTTCTTTGGTACTCATTACCTGAATATGCAGGAATTGGGGGTCTGTATTGGCTTCAGCGCCTTAATGTTCGTGTGGATTGAAGCGGAGAAGATATTCTTGCGGATTATGGGCAAGAAGGCCGTTTGAAAAAGTGAGGAGTTAGGAGTTAAAAGTTAGGAGTGAGGAGTTAAGAGTTAGGAGTTAGGAGTTATGAGTTAAAGAACATTTTGTATTTAAAACTCAAAACTTAAAATTCCTCACTTCTCACTCATACCTTCTAACTTTTAACTCCTCACTCCTAACTTTTCCTTATGTACCTAAAAACTCTAAACCTCCGACAATTTCGCAATTATCAAGACCAAAAGGTTGAGTTTACTGCTGCCAAAACAATTTTGGTAGGTAATAACGCTCAGGGAAAGTCTAATTTGTTGGAGGCGGTGGAGTTGCTGGCGACATTGCGATCGCACCGAATCACCCGCGATCGCGATTTAGTTCAAGAAGGAGAAGCCATAGCCCAAATTGATGCCATCCTTGAGCGACAAACAGGTGTTAGCGACCTGACCTTGACCTTGCGCCGCAATGGTCGCCGTAGCGTTGCTCTCAATGGCGAATCTATCCGCCGTCAAATGGATTTTCTTGGCGTTCTCAATGCAGTCCAATTTTCCAGCTTGGATTTAGACTTAGTACGCGGCGGCCCGGAAGGTCGCCGCAACTGGTTAGATACACTATTAATTCAACTCGAACCAGTTTATGCTCACATTTTGCAGCAGTATAACCATGTGTTACGCCAGCGCAATGCCTTTTTAAAACGCCATGTAGAGACGTTAGATGCAACGTCTTTACAATCAGAACTAGCGCTGTGGGATGCACAGTTAGCTACTACAGGAACTAGGGTAATTAGACGACGCGATCGCGCTATCCAAAGATTAGCCCCCATTGCTACCACCTGGCACAGCAGTATCAGCGGCAGTACAGAAGTTCTACAAATCAAGTACGTGCCAAATATTCCTTTAGAGGATAACCAGCCAGAAGAAGTGCAGCAAGCTTTTTTAGCAAAAATTCAGCAGCGAGCCGTAGCTGAAATGCACCAAGGTACGACTCTTGTCGGCCCCCATCGAGATGAAATAGAATTAACGATTAACCAAACACCCGCTCGTCAATACGGTTCCCAAGGTCAGCAACGAACGCTGGTTTTAGCTTTAAAATTAGCCGAATTACAATTAATTGAAGAAGTCGTCAAAGAGCCACCATTACTATTACTAGATGATGTTCTTGCCGAACTAGATTTATCCCGCCAAAATCAATTGCTTGATGCCATTCAAGACCGTTTTCAAACCTTGATTACTACTACTCATTTGGGTTCCTTTGATTCCCAATGGTTGAAATCTTCACAAATCCTTCTTGTGAAGGCAGGAGCAATAATGCAACATCAATAATTCTAAAAATCATATTTATAGTAATTTTTAATTCGTATGATTATCTGGTATTCCCTTATTCATATTTTCAGATAAAGGTAAATTAGGAAGCTCAATAACTCTATGTTTCTTAAGCATATTTGTTATTAAAAATAATAAATAGCTAATTATTGATTTCGTTTTTCAAACCTTTTAAAAACGTTGAGAACGAAAAAAGTCAGCATAGCGCCGATTAATCCTAACTGCCATAAACCACAGCCAGCAGCAATTCCCAATGCAGAAGAAACCCAAATAGCTGCTGCTGAGGTGAGTCCGTGAATTTCAAGTTGCTGTGACTCTTGGGAAGATTGACGCACAATTTCTCCAGCACCGAGAAATCCTACACCAGCTGCAATTCCTTGAATCACACGGCTAAGTGCATCAGGACTAGATTGCAGTCCTTTTGTTTGCATGATTATTAAGGTAAATAAGGCTGAACCTAAACTCACTAGCATGTGAGTTCTTAAACCCGCTGGTTTGCGCCTAATTTGACGTTCTAAGCCGATGATTGCTCCAATCAGCAATGCAATACATAGCCGGAAGCTGATATTCAGCCAATCATTAGTTGCAAGGTAGTAAGTGTTTGCCAATGTTTAGTCTGATATGGAGAATTCTATATACTAGATTAAATCGTAATATTTTTATAAAAAAGTACAAAACTATTCTAATGTTTTATTAATGGAGTTTAATCCAATGGGTGTAGTGCAATAGCCTATCTCGTATTTGGATTCTATCAATTCAAGAATGGTTTTGAAACTGAGAATTAATATTTTCCATTATTAGGATTGTTTTTCAATAAGATATTGTTCTGGTCTATGAATGGAGATTTGCATTATTAAATTGTGGCAACGATCGTATTTGGGCAAACTACATGAATTTTAAGTTTATTAAATAGTTTTTTGTCTATTAAAATGACTTAGCCAGAAAATTATACCTTAAATTGTTAAATTTAACCCATATACTCAACAATTAAATATGATAAGGATATGTATAAGTAGAGCAAATCAGTTATACAGCATATTTCAAGTTACTTAAGTACACAACGATTCGTCTCAAAGCCAGCTATCAAGACTGTTTTACTTCTGACTCTTAATTCTGAATTATCCTCTATCCTGCTTCAAAACCCGTAACTTTGTAATTCATCCAAAAGAAAACTGCTGTCAGCCCTGAGTACTTTTTATTCAGAAATCAGTGGATTAACCTGATAACATACCAAAAAGAAATGGCTATGGCTACAAATAGACAACTAACAAATTGAGTGAATAAACTCTACTGGCTAGATCAAATTAAACTACAAGACCGCGCCAAAGTAGGTGACAAAGCCTTTTACTTGAGCAAAATTATCCAGCGTGGCTATCCGGTGATGCCTGGTTTTGTAGTTTCGGCAGAAATTTTGCGGCAATTTCTCGAAAATCTCAATAGTTCAGAATCATTAATAGCTGACTTACCCTATTCTTCGCTACACCTGGATGTCACTAATTGGCGGCAACTTCAGCAGGTGGCTAGTCGCTTGCGCCAAGAAATTCTGACTGCGACTGTAACCCAGGAGTGGGTGAGTACAATTTTTCAAGCCGCTAGAGAATGGCAAACTAGCTGTTTAATTCTTCGACCTTCCTTGGGAGTATCAACTGCTACTCCAGGAATAAACAATATATCGGGTTTACTAGAGTCGGTATTTTGCCAGTGCGAACCAGAAGCGATCGCTTTGGCTCTAAAACGCACCTGGAGTCAAATATTTCGGGCCCGGAGTCTATTATATTGGCAGCACTCAGGAATTAATCTGCAACAAATTAATCTCGCAGTTTTGGTGCAACCTGTTGAAAATGCGATCGCTTCTGGCTCGCTCACAACCAATGCCTCTGGGTGGGAAATTGAAGCCACTTTAGGATTAGGAATTGCGATCGCTCTTGGCGAAATACAGCCAGATATTTACTACATTCAACCAGAAACTGGGGCTGTACTTGAGCAACAACTGGGCAATAAAATGCTGGCTTATGGTGTTGATGATGCAGCATCTAAAATTTTTTTGCGACTCGTGCCGAACTCAGTGTTAACACCAGATCGCACCTGTCTGATTACTTATTTAATTCCAGAAGCCCAACAAAAACAGTACTCTTTACAAGAAGAATATTTACAACAAATAATTACTCTGGGAACTCAACTGGTAAGTGAACTAGGTAAAACTTTTACCATTAAATGGACTCTCGCTGGGCAAACTACATCTGGTAAACTCTACATCACACAAGTTAATCCTTCGCAATCTATGATTCCCCACTCACACTTGATTCGGGGACTAGCAGCAGCCGGAGGACGGGTTGTAGCCACTGCTCTAGTAATTATTAATTCGCAACAGAAACCCGAACAACTACCGAAGGGAGTAATTTTAGTAGTTCCAACGATTACACCTGATTGGTTGCCATTATTGCAACAAGTTGGTGGTATTATCACTGAACAAGGGGGATTAACCAGTCACGCGGCAATTCTAGCTAGAGAATTAGGTATCACAGCAGTAGTAAACGCAACATCTGCCACAACTTTAATCCAAACTGGCGAACGATTGCTGCTTGATGGCGACAGAGGAGAAATTTATCGCATCAAAGCAGACTCAAAGGAAGAGATGGACAAAGGAAAAGAAGAAAATCTTCTTACCTCCGATCGCCCCAACTCGAAAGCGCCTCATTCTGCTGTTACGTCTCATCTACCTATGATTGCTACCCAATTGCTGGTTAACTTGAGTCAGTCCGCTTTAATAGAACAAGTGCAAAATTTGCCTGTGGATGGAGTGGGATTGTTACGTTCCGAATTGATGGTACTAAATATATTGAACGGGCAACATCCTAATAGTTGGATTTTAAGCGGGCGTCAAGCAGAATTGTTAGAGCTATGGTCTGAGCAGATTATGCAATTTGCTCGTGCCTTTGCCCCAAGACCAGTTTTTTATCGTTCTTTAGATTGGCGAGCGCAGGATTTACCATCATTGAGTGATAGTTTACAATCTTCGCCCCAGTCAATGTTAGGTGAACGTGGCACCTTTAGTTATTTACAAAATCCCGCAGTCTTTGACCTAGAACTGAAAGCTTTGGCAACTGTACAGCAAGCTGGTTACACCAATGTAAACCTGCTGTTGCCTTTTGTGCGGACTGTAGAAGAATTTACTTTTTGCCGTCGCAAAGTTGAGCAAGCTTTTTTAACCGAGGTAGCGCAGTTTCAATTGTGGATGATGGCAGAAGTGCCAAGTGTCTTGTTTTTATTACCAGAATATGTGAAAGCAGGTGTGGCCGGAATTTCTATTGGTACAAATGACCTGACCCAATTATTGCTAGGAGTGGATCGAGAACAAGGACAGCTAGCAAAAGTATTTAATGAACGTCATCCAGCAGTTATGGGTGCGATCGCTCAACTGATTCAAATGGCTAAAAGTGCTGATATACCTTGTTCAATCTGCGGTCAAGCACCAGCCCTCTATCCAGAAATTATTGATAAGTTAGTGGAATGGGGTATAACTTCGATTTCTGTTGAACCGGAAGCAGTCGAACGAACATATCAAGCGATCGCTCGTGCTGAACAACGCTTAATTTTGGCAGCAGCACGACGAAAACTTAATTAATTAGGAGTTAGGAGTTAGGAATTAATTGCTCACTGCTAATTTATTTAATGTAGCCAGTTTCGCGTAAAAACTTCCGTAAATCGGCAAAGAATTTGGTGCGGTCACTTTTTTTATAAGCTTGTTGCACTCGCCCCCATCCATCCTGTCCTTGATTCAATAGATATTTATCTGCCAGATAAGCTGCTAAAAAGCCCTTGCCATCATCGCCTTGTTGCCGTGCCTGGATATAAGTTTGCCATAGCTCTGAGGCATGATTGGAGATTAATTTGGGATAGCTACGAGTCACATCAACCATTTTACCTTGGCGATAACGCCAAATTTGCAGGGGATAGGCAGAAGCAGCATAAGCTGTAAAAGCATAGGCAAAGCGATCGTCTCGACTATTAAACTCTGGCAGTCGATCTTTGTCTAAATCTTTGAGTTGATAGCCACCATTACCCCATTCATGACGAATCTTAATATACTTTTGAGATTTGCTGTCGTAGCGGTAAATCAATGAATAAGTACAACAGTGCGCTCCACCTGTAAAGAAATCGGCAATTATTTCTGGTTCTTTGTTACCGTCCAAGTCTTGTACAGGTAAGTTATTTTCTTGTCCAGATATATTCCCTACAGGTCTGTCATATTCGTCTTCTTGCGGCAGTTTTTGATCCAAAACAGTTTTACCCGCCCGGATAATTTTCAATCGGATATTTTTATACTGATATTCCTCTGGTTTTTCGTAAGATATTTCTGCCCGCACATTGCCCAATTCTCCAGTTATTGTTTCTGCTATTGCCGTCTGGGTAAATATAGCCGTTGCACTCAAAATAGCTAAACCGATTAGAGATTGACCGATCGAGGAGCGAATAGTAATCATCGTTGGTGTTGTATATAGCACATTCAACTTTATACAACACCATCAAAATGTCAATATCGGTAAATTGCCGCAACGGCTGTGCTATACGGAATCTCTTCAAAGGGAAGGGCGTAAACCGTGCCACCGTTTAATAAGGTATGAGCAGCAACAAAATCCAATAAATCCTCATCACCAGCTTCTTTTTCTGGGTGCAAATAAACCGTTTCTGAGGTTGGATCGAATAAACCCCACTGTTGCTGACCAACTGCAACTAGTAATGAATCCACGCGTTGGTAATAAGCTGCTGAGATAACTTCTTGGAGGTTGTTAGATGCTTTACCAGTATCACCACCAAACAGTTCGTGAAATTGCTCCAAAACTGCTTGCTGTGACTTTTGGAAATCAGCCTCAACAATCGGCCAAGCTTGGTCATGTAACTCTTGGGCGCTAAGAATTTCTGGATTACCAGTAATAGCTTCATCCATTAAATGCTGGTAAGTATTCGCCTGTCTATACACAGGCAAGAGATACTCTACCCCAGCCAGCACCAAAGGCGCTTTTTGTAATTTCAGTTTCTCGTATAATGCGCGATCGACAATTTGAAAGAATTGGAGGATGTCTTCTTGTCGTCTATCCCTGTCAGGGCTTCCTTGTCCGTGAAACGTACCTGGTTGCTGAAAAGAATTGGAGGTACCCCCTTTTGATGTTGCGATGCGAAACTGACCTTCTTTAGCAGTATCGTCTCTTTGCAGAGCTTCATCTAGACTTTTAGGGAGATTTTCTACTTCTACCTCTTTGACGCTGTAGCGTGTTCCTTCAAAGAACCTGACATCTTGTTGACTCAAAGCCAGGATATAAAAGCGACCATTGCCATTTAAAATTGGCAGCAACGGCTTGATGTGAAAGCGGTCTGTAACTACGACCAACTCTTGAAAATCAATTGGTAGGGGATAGTAACGAAAAATATTTTCAGAAATAAAAATCGCCAGCCCTTGCTCTCCCATTTGCTCCCAAAACTCTTGGTTATCAATTTCCTGGGATTTTTCCAACAATGCGATCGCATCTTCCTGTGTCAAACCCGCATCAATTAAACGAGTCTCTGCTTCTCTGACCAAATTTTTAAAACGAATTGGGTCTTGTCGCACTTCTGGCCCGGCTGAGTGCGTTGGCATATAAATGGAAACACAATTTCCTTTTGGCTGTTCTATTAATGTCTTGATTTCCTCTTTCGAGATTAATTGCATATTATATCCCTCCTATCAACATGACTAGATACATCAGACCAGACCATCAATATTCAACGATCTGATAAGACGTTATTCTCAGGTGATGGCGTTGAAGTTCAACCATTTGTTTCTGAGTTTATTTCACCTCAAGGAGGGTTTAGTTGCATCTTTCTTTTGATAGGCAATATTCATCAAGGGAATTACTAATTAAAATCCCAAAATTGAAAGCCAAAATTACCACGTCGATCAAATGTTTGGCGTATTAGAGTTTGTGCGTCCTGAGTTTATCCCTATTCTGCTATTTGATTGGCTAAGACCTAAAGTTACTCGTTTCATAATCCAGTACAAACCTGCAAGTACCACAAAGGTGATAGCAATAATCACCAGGGGTTGTTTTCCCAGAATTTCTTCTACCCCTTTGGTAAGTACGGCATCGGGTTGAGTAATAAAATCCCAACTGTTGAAACGCAAAAATCGCCCCCAATAAACACCGACAGCACAGAGAAAATGTGTAATTGTCTCAACGCGCCAAATCCATTGGCTCTTTCCGATACGATGTAAGTAGTGACCCCAATTAATTAACGATATTACATAAGCTTCAAATCCACTTAAAATTACTAGCAAATACAAAGGAATAAGTACTAAAGTAATCATCCACACCGATTGAATCGTGCGGATATCATCTATCAAGTGAATGACATCGGTCAACAAATATGGTGCATTTGGTAAGAAAGCATAGAAAACTAAGAATCCTAGCCACCAAAGCCAAGTGCCACCGCGCCTCATGCGAAATAGCCAGACACTCAAAGCCAAAGGGATAAAAGCCAGAAATAAATTCCAAGTCATCCACTTCATATTAATTTGCAATACCTGCACGACTCTGGCTATCAATTCTTCTTTCATATGTGCTTACTCGGAAGATGTTTGATTGATGTAGATTTACTTTGTAGTGTTAGTGTTAACCTTAGCGATTAAGTTTTTGTCGCCTCCAAGAAAATTAATTTTCTCCAACATCAGACAAGATTTTTATGTAAGTTAAAAGTAAATGCATACTAATATATATCCAAAATTTAGAGTTTTTGTGCCGCAGCTTATATTTTTTCTATCGCGCGCGATGCCTACCTAACGCAGGCTACGCCTACGCATAATTCACAACTACAACTTATTCCTTGGCTTGTAGAGCATCAGCGTTCTATGGGCTTGGTTAAAGCTGTTCGCCAACGACACCGACGTAACGCCGCAAGGTCGCTTGACATTTGGGCTGAGGCTTTAACTTGACACCAATGACGAGACGCCCACCCCACAATATTGGATAATTTATTTCTTGGAGTTCCCTAATTAGTAATTCGTAAAAAATCGTAGAGACGCTTGTATACTTAACGTCTCTACACAATTTTTTACCAAGGTAGTAATCAAAATCTTTTTTTCTATAAGGGCAGGTTAGCTGGAATGGCACTCAGAAGCCCACTAACTACATTGAGTGCTAAGAAAGCTAAGATCGGCGAAAAATCCATACCGCCCAATGGGGGAATAATTGAGCGGAACAGATTCAGATAAGGATCGGTTATCTGGGCTAAAGCGGCAAATGGCTGGTTATACCAGTTGATTGTTGGGAACCAGGTTAGCAAAACCCGGATAATTAGCAAATAGCTATAAAAGCTGACAAAGGTAATTAGTGTCGTAATCAGTAAACTCATGGATAGTTTGGTTTCCTACTAGGTGTCAAACGCGGTCTTATCTTTTAATTTTAATTTAGTCCAAAGTCAAAAGTGTTTGCGGCTTTCACGTTTACCACACTTGACACTTTCACCACGCCTGAACAAACTTCAGGAGTCTTTAGTGAGGGAGCGGTCATTGGTTGGTTGGGGTGAACCGCCATTAACATTTCCCAGTTGCTTTCGCACTTCATCAATTGTGGCATTTAACTGGGCAATTTTATCTTCTAGCGATCGCCTGGCCGTCTCTATACCAGCACTTTCACTTTCTGAGGCTTTCATCTGACGCCGCTTTGCTGCTATTTTCTTAGCTTCGGCTTGACTATCTGTCAGTTCTGTCTCCTCTTCTATTAGCAATTCTGGCTCGCGGCGAGAAGCAATCAGTGCCCCGATAACACCGCCAAATACGCCACCAACAAACGCCCCTGCTACAAAACCACTGCCAAAACCATCTCGCTGACTCATATCTTTACCGCCTTCAACAAACCTTGCAACTTTTACAGTAGTTATGCTTTTTCCTGCCCTAGCTGCATACTAGCTTAAGTCCCAAAGATGCGATCGCCTGCATCTCCTAATCCTGGTACAATATATCCTTTACTGTCTAGTTTTTCGTCAATAGTAGCGGTATAAATTATTAAACCTGGATAAGCTTCACTCAATTTTTGTAAAGCTGGTGGAGCTGCTACTACACAAACAATCCGCGTTAGGGCTGGGTCAGCACCCCGTTGTGTCAATTCTGCCATTGCTGCCATAATCGATCCTCCGGTTGCCAACATTGGATCGGTAACTAACACTCGTGTTTGGGGGTCAAATTTTTCTGGTAACTTGTTCAGATAACAATGAGGTTGCAGTGTCTCTTCATCTCGCGCCAAGCCAAGGTGGTAAATCGATGCTAAAGGCAGTAAAGTCTGCGCTCCCTCTAGTAATCCTAGCCCAGCCCGCAGAATTGGCACTACTGCCATAGGCACTTGCGGATCGATTACCGTTGCTGCACAGGTATCTAAGGGACTCTGTACTGTTGTTTCTTGGGTCGGCAACCAGTCTCGTGCAGCTTCATAAGTTAGCCATCTTCCTAACTCAGTCATGGCACTGCGGAACAATACTGAAGGCGTGCCTGCATCACGGGCAACTGCTAGCCAGTGCTTGATCAGGGGATGGGGTGGAACATAAACGCGCAATTGTAGCGTCATAGCCAGAAATAGGCGCCTTTTGATTGTATAAGAACTGAAACACCATAATACTCTTTCCTGCATCCGGCTGACAGCTTAAAATTAACAATCTCAAGTTTATTGATAAAATTTTTCATTAGTAGTTGACATTAATTCTCAATCAAGGCTATATTCTTATAAAGTGTTCTCCTCTCTTTTAAGGATCGGCAGACGGGATTAGCCAGCAGTAGCAGGCTCGTCCCTCTTTTTTTATTTGTCATTGGTCATTGGTCATTAGTCATGGGGCATAGGGCATAGGGCATTGGGCATTGGGCATGGGGCATTGGTCAGGTCATTAGTAAATATTGATTGACTCTAGACAAAGGACAAGGGACTCTAGACAGAGGACAAAGGACAAAGGACAAATGACAAATGACAAATGACGCAATCGTAATTGGGTCTGGGATTGGCGGGTTAGTAACAGCGACCCAGTTGGCGGCGAAGGGAGCAAAAGTACTGGTACTGGAACGTTATTTGATTCCAGGTGGTAGCGCTGGTTATTTTGAACGCCAAGGCTATCGATTCGATGTTGGCGCATCAATGATTTTTGGACTGGGACAGAACGGTACAACCAACTTACTCACCCGCGCATTATCAGCGGTAAATTTAAGTCAAGAAGCGATCGCAGATCTAGTACAGATTCACTATCATTTACCCCAAGGTTTAGACTTGAAGGTTGACCGGGTTTATGAAAAATTTTTGCAAAATCTTATTGCTCATTTTAGCCATGAAGAACAAGGCATTCGTCGCTTTTATGACGAATGCCAAAAAGTATTCAAGTGTCTCAACAGCATGGATTTGCTGTCGCTGGAAGAACCTCGGTATTTACTGCGCGTATTTCTTCAGCATCCTTTGGCGTGTCTCAGTTTAGCCAAGTATCTGCCCCAAAATGCCGGGGATGTGGCGCGGCGTTACATCAAAGACCCGCAATTATTGAAATTTATCGATATGGAATGTTATTGCTGGTCGGTGGTTCCATCAGATATGACTCCAATGATTAATGCTGGAATGGTCTTTTCTGACAGGCATTATGGCGGAGTTAACTATCCTAAAGGCGGAGTCGGACAAATCGCTCAAAAACTAGTCGAAGGTCTAGAAAAGGCTGGAGGTCAAATTCAGTACCAAGCTAGAGTCACCAAAATTCTTACAGAACAGGGAAAAGCGGTAGGTGTGCAACTAGCTAATGGTAAAGTATATCGGGGTAAACGCATAGTTTCTAATGCTACACGCTGGGATACATTTACACAATTATTACCAGTAGAAGCAATGCCAAATAATGAGAAAAAATGGCAACAAAACTATCAAAAATCTCCAAGCTTTTTGAGTTTGCACATTGGGGTAAAGGAGTCAGTTTTACCTGCGGGGACAGAGTGTCACCATATTTTGCTGGAAGACTGGGAAAAGATGACAGCGGCAGAAGGCACAGTGTTTGTTTCAATTCCGACATTGCTTGACCCAGATTTAGCACCAAATGGATATCACATCATTCATGCCTTTACGCCTCACTGGATTGATGATTGGCAAGAACTTTCTCCAAGTGAGTACGAAGCAAAAAAAGAAAAGGCAGCTTGGCGAATTATTGACCGCCTAGAGAAGCTTTTTCCAGGTTTAGATGCCGGATTGGATTATTTAGAAGTGGGAACGCCGCGCACACATCGCCGCTTTTTGGGTCGTGAGGATGGCACTTATGGGCCAATTCCCCGGCGCAAGTTGTGGGGGTTATTGAATATGCCCTTTAATCGCACAGCCATTCCAGGACTTTATTGTGTAGGGGATAGTACCTTTCCGGGTCAAGGGTTGAATGCAGTCGCTTTTTCTGGGTTTGCTTGCGCCCATCGCATTGCCGTAGATTTAGGATTTTAATTACAGATACAGCCTACACTAAAAACCTAGTAAGCGAATAGCGTTACTAGTGAAGCTGATACCTACTCTAACAATCTGAGTAACTCTCAATACAGTTTGGTTAAGAAAGTTATCTGTTAAAACTAGTTCTTTGAGCGAAGGTAGAGGAAAGTGTTGGGTAAGCAAGAGTATTTAAATTTAATCTCTTCATTTTAAGTACCTCCAAACCACCTCCCCAGCTTATCTAAACCGTATTGAGATGGGTAGTAAATACAATCAAAAGGTTACTAAACTTAGTGCTTTTACTAACACAATACTCAGCCTTTTTACTCCTTATCTGGTATTTTTTGGTTCTGAAAATTAGCTAACTCTGATTCTAAAGTCTCTTCTAAAGCATGTAGAATCGCTTGCGGATCAACAGCTTCTTTCATTATTTGGGCTTGCGGATCGGAGCGATTCTTGACATTGGGAATATCTTGGCGTAATTCTTCAACTAAAGCGATAAGTTTTGCGATTTTCTGTTCAGAGAGGAGGTTAAGCTGAAGGCTAAGTTGCGCCCGTTGCTCTGCTAATTTTTCCTGACGCTCTTGTTTTATCAACACCCCTGTTGTTACTAACAGGGAACCTGCGGTCAGTGAAAATTGTAGCCAAGAAAATGGCGGGGGATCGAATCTTGATATGCCTAAACGTCGTGGTAAAACATTGGGTGTTACCCACAGAATAATTCCTAACAGGATGCTATATAGGAATACCGGACGACCAAAAAAGGCTGTTACTGTTTCTACAAACCGTTGATGTTGAGGTACGTCTTTTTCATAACGTCTGTGCAGGGCAATAATAGTCTCAATATTTTGACTAATCGCTTCCGGCAATGGGGCTGTGGGCAAAATGGTTTTGCAAGGTGCTGAAGCTGATACTTGCGGCGAATCTTTTGGATTTGGTTTATCTTGGGAAAACATGGACAGTTTGCTTGTAGTACTGATTTCTCTAAATCAATAACTCAAGTTTTAGCTATATATGTATACTTTTAGGTAGAAAAATATATAAAAGTACCTATAGACAGATTTTGGCAAATTGCTATTGCTGTTGAATCAAGCAGAGATATTGAAACAGAATCATAGCATCACATTTATTGTTTCAATATTTGGATTAAGAATAAACGCCTCAATACCCAAATTCAACGTCCAGTCAGCGCTGTTGGGATCATGTACAGGGAGCGCTCACTGATTTTAAGGAAACACTCCGAACAATTAAAGCGATTAAATCACCAGAGGCTGTGTTTGTAGCTGCTAGTAAGTAGGGGAGTAAACCCCAAGCCGCACAGGTAAAATTGAAAAAGTAAAACTACTGTCCCACCAAGGTTTCAGCATCAGCTTGAGTGGTGCAAAAAAATGGATAAAGTCGAGCTTAGACGAGATTTTAATTGAGATTGCAAGTCAAACGTAGACAGTTAATTTTTAGAAGTTGAAAAGTTCAATTCCTCTTGAATGCTTTTAGTGTCATCATACAGATTTGTCACTCTCGAATCATTACTTGGACAGCTAATATCTTGAGATTTTTGCCCTTGATAGCTGACTTCAGTTGACGTACCGAACGAAACAGGTTTCGCACATGGTTTATATGGTAATTTTGACAATGATTTAGCTGCTAAAATATCATTGAAAAATTTTGTAGCTGTGCCCACTTTTATTTCACCTGCGCCTTTTCTGTTGCAAACAGTGTAAGTTGCTTTTCCCGATGGCAACACGTTAATTATATATTTGCAGGTATTTGTAGAACCACTATTAATAATAACTGTTGGCTGTTTGGGATTTGGACTTTGGGCAAGTATTATCAGAGGAGAAATACATATAGGTGTAGCTAACAATAGGGAAGCTAAACTAATTTTATATATGTTAATACCAAATTAATATGAAGCTGCATAGAATAGAGCTTCCAAGATAAAGTTATAAGAAGAGACAGAAATTACCTGCTCAAATGTGAGTTGGTCGAAGATTTCTTGGATGCGCTCGCGTAAAGCTTGTAAAGAAGAGAAA
>NZ_JAVRBQ020000138.1:0-7871 GCF_034531215.2 Nostoc sp. ChiSLP03a | reverse complement strand
TGTGAAGTTGCACATATCTTGATCCCCCTAAATCCCCCTTGAAAAGGGGGACTTTGATAGATGTTTTTCCGGTTCCCCCCTTAAAAAGGGGGGTTAGGGGGGATCGAATTCTATGCAGCTTTATAAAAAATTGGTATAAGATATAAATTTTGTTTGTAGCAAACAATTTATTGCTCTGTATAAGAATTTCAAGGGCTAGAGGGGCTAATTACTAGCTCTAATTTGATTAAGCTTTTATACTTATATCAAGCAAATAATAACTGTCTTGGGAATATACAGCGGATTAAAATTTGCTCAATTGCATAAGGTTGCGTCTAAAAGCTAGATATCAAGCTTGTTTGATTGCAGAATTATAATGTAGTAAATAATTTCCGAGCGAACTGGTGTAGAGATGGAACTTTCTTGGGTAACAAGTGTCTATCTAGCTATTCTCAGGGAAAATTCACTTGAAGTTTGAAAGTTAATCGAATACCCTAATCTAATAGACAATTTTCTCAAGGAAATCTATGAACAAAAAAATTCTTCTGAATTTGCTTTCCAGTTCCTCAATTTTTGTGTCGATGATGTCTACGCTGGTGGCATTTCATCCTGCCCATGCTAGTAGTAGCATTACACAGCGATTACTGCACACACAAGACGGTCGTACCTGTATCACTAACCCACATGGTGGACAAGATTTTGTGTGCATTCGAGATTCAGAGAGAAAACGTCCGTATACCTCTAAAAGTTCCTCAACAATTGTCACATCAGTATCAGATAAGAATATTGCGATGTTGAACTTTACTGAAGAGGAAAGCGATGCTGCAATTAGAGTATTTGGTTGCGACTGTCCATTATGTATAAATTCTTTGCGTCAGTTGCAGGGTACTGGAAACTTGGTGTACTAAGATTGAATAGCGCTGATAGCGACTATAACTTTTGTTAGATACACGCGATTAATCACGCATAAAAAATATACGAAACCAAAAAAGCATTTTTAACTAAGTACCACTACTTTTATTTGATAATATGTAAGTTCATTGCTGGGGCAATTCATGAATTGCCCCAGCAGCAACTATTTTTGCATCAGTACTGAGAGAAAAAGACCCAGAGAAATTAATATAGCTGTAGTCACATAGGTTAGGAGAGTGTTGATTGCTCAAAGCCTTGAAGCAACTTGGTCTATATTCAGCACGGGCTAAACCTTAGCTATCTGCTAACAGCACTCCTGAAGGGCATGGGGTATAAGAGGCAGAGGGGCAGGGGAGCAGAGGAGCAGAGGAGAAATAATAACTCCTAACTCTTAACTCCTAACTCAGCACTCAGAACTCAGAACTCAGCACTTTGCTATAAATACCTGTGTCTGCCAAAGCGTCCTATTTATTCAACCACCTCATTCACAGGGAATCTATCAATCAACTGCATCGCGCGATAGGCATTGCGTTGGAAAGAATCTGGCAAATGGGGAACGTGGGGTATTTGTGATAACAAATCCAACGTCCGCCGTAAAATTCTCACCACATCGCCTTCATCCAAAGTGGTGTTTTCGCAGAGTTCTATCCACTCCATTCCAAGCGCCCATTGTTCCACTATGGCAATTAGCTCAAATTCCAACCAAATAGGCAGCGCCACATTATAACGCCGTTGTAGTTGGAACATTTGGCGGCGAATTCCCCGCAATTTTGCCAAGGCTTCTGCAACTTCATTACTGAGGTCAAAGTTAACCTTGCTATCTGGACGGGGCGTTTCCATCACCAAAGCGGCGGCTGCTGCTGCTAAATGATGCGGGTCTAAGTTATCCAATTCGCCGCTAGCGAATACTAAACCTAGCCACAATTCATTCTCGCCTCGAATGGCGGCAGCAATTTGCCCTAATTGTGTGGGGACTAAGTTATCCAAAGCGCCAAAGTGTTGCAGAATTGCGATTAAATTCAGAAACTCTTCCCAATGACGTTGTGACTGTTGCTCTACTTGCCCTTGCAACTGTTCGAGTTCGGCTTCTAGTTCGACATAGCGGGCGCGGCGCTTGAAAAGCGTTGCCGCATTGCCTGATTGATGTAGGGGATGAGCTTCTAATTGCTCTTGGACGGCGGTAGTGCGACTGAGTTGTTCTGCTACTTCTGGTGCTAGATGCAAAGATTCTATCGGATCGGGAATACACGTGGCGATCGCAAAGCTTTCTTCGTTACCACGGCGCGATTGTCCTGGCTTCAAAGGCATCTCTGGTGGTGGTAATACATTAGGCGGCACTTCAATTCGTGGCAGTTCGGCATACAAATTGACTACATCCCCTGTAGTTGCCACATACCAACGGTTATCGTGCCCCAAGCATACCAAGTAAGGAGCTTGACCAGAACCAGGTGATTTTCCGACTAAAACTGCGGTTACAGGTGAAGACACCATGATATTTTTGCCTTTGAGACTTAACAGAGTTCCTGACACTGCAAAGCCCAACATCATTACCAATTCCTCTTGGCGGTCTTCTTGTGCTTGCTCTTGCAAGGTTTTCAATATCTGGCGTTCCACCTTTAGACGTTGCCGCAATTTTTCATAAATAGCCAGTTCATTTTCATCAACTGCGGCAATTTGCTCATGTAATTGAGCTAATTGGGTTTGCAATTCGGCAATCTCATCGTATTCTGGCCGTAAATGCAAGGTCGCCATGTACTGCCCAAAACTGCGCTCTATCAGTTCCCTGGTTTGCTCTAGGGTATGGGTTTGCAGCAAGTTGAGTACCATACCATAACTGGGCGTAAACTGGCTTACTAGAGGGTCTGGCTTGGATGTTCCCAAATACGCCGCTTCTTTGGCTCCTTCAAAGGGAGTTTGGACTGTCACCACATGACCTTGTTTATCCATCCCCCGGCGGCCTGCTCGTCCCGCCATTTGCAAAAATTCGGAAGCGTTCAACAGGCGGTGTCCGGTGTCAGTCCGCTTGGAAAGGGTAGAGATTACCGTTGTCCGGGCGGGCATATTAATTCCTGCTGCTAGTGTCTCGGTGGCGAATACTACTTTAATCAGCCCTTGCTGAAATAGTTCTTCTACCAATGCTTTCCAAGCAGGTAAAATTCCGGCGTGGTGGGCAGCAATTCCTCGGTACAGGGGGGCAATTTGTCCAGAACGCCCAGCTTCGGGATTGCGGGCTAAAAAGTCATCAATCTGTTGCCGCAAAATCTGAGACTCTTGATTATTTACCAGCCATAAATCACCTACTTCCGCCACCGCTTTATCACATCCCCGGCGGCTGAAGATAAAGTAAATCGCTGGTAGCATATCCCGTTGCTCTAATTGGCTGAGGGTAAAAATTATACCTGGAGCTTCCGGTCTACCATTTCTCCCCCTATCCCTTTCTCCCCCTCTCCCCTTTTTCTTCTGAAGAAGGCGGGGGTTAATTTTGGTTTTGCTATCATTCAGCAGGGGAAATAATCCTTTAGGATTGCAAAAGTGAAATTCCAGGGGGACTGGGCGAAAATCGGAGTAAATCAGGTCTGTTGGGCCGTGAACGCGGTTTAGCCAGTCGGTGAGTTGATCGCTATTGGCAACCGTTGCTGAGAGGGCTGCTAGTTGCACTTCACGGGGACAATAGATGATTGATTCTTCCCAAACAGTACCGCGCTGGCGATCGTTCATGTAGTGGCACTCATCAAGGATCACCGCTTCCACGTCTACCAATGAGATGCCGATTTGCCCAATGGGTGTGCCATAGAGCATATTTCGGAAAATTTCTGTGGTCATCACCAAAATCGGTGCATCTCTGTTAATCGAAGCATCTCCAGTTAACAGTCCGACTCGATCGAAACCGAATTTTTCTCGAAAGTCACGTAATTTTTGATTCGACAGCGCCTTCAGGGGAGTAGTATAAAACACGCGTTTTCCTCGCGCTAGGGCGCGATAAATAGCGTATTCCCCGACTAATGTTTTCCCCGAACCTGTGGGGGCACATACAACTACGGAGCGCCCAGCGTTCAGGGACGCGATCGCTTCTTTTTGAAACTGATCCAGTTCAAAGGGAAATATAAACCCTAAGTCAAGTTCTGGAGACGGTGCAGGATAATTCACTCAATCACATTTGCAACCAGATTGTTTACTATACTAACGAGTCTTTTGTCAACTTCGTTAGGGGGAGTTGGGAATTGGGGATTGGGTACTGGTGACTGGGTATTGGGTTTTTGGAAAACTTTTTTCCAGTTCCTAGCCCCTATTCCCTAGTTCCTAGTCCCCAGTCCCCAGTCCCCAGTCTCTCATTTTCCCAGTTCTTGCGATCGCTCTGTGGCAGCTTTAACTGCTTCAATTAAAGCGGAACGAAATCCTGCCTGTTCTAGCTTGGCAATCCCCGCAATGGTTGTACCGCCGGGACTGGTAACGCGATCTTTGAGTTCTGCTGGGTGTATTTTGGTTTCCTGCAACAGTTTTGCTGTTCCCAGTACGGTTTGCAAGGCTAGTTGATTAGCTATTGTTCTAGGTAAACCTGCGGCTACTCCGCCATCTGCAAGTGCTTCTACCATGAGTGCCACGTAAGCGGGGCCGCTACCAGATAGCCCTGTAACTGCATCCATCAGCCCTTCTGAAACTTCTACGACTTCACCCACAGCAGAAAAAACTTGCTGTGCTATTTGGTGATGCAAGGCATTGGTATATGCACCTAAACAAATCGCGGTAACTCCTGCTCCCACCGTTGCTGGGGTGTTGGGCATTGCTCTAATCACTGGCAATTGCACAAATGCAGCTTCTAGCTGACTTAAGGGCACACCCGCCAAAATAGAAATGATGAGAGGTGAATGTTCTCTATTAAGAATATCAATATCTGCTAATTCTTGAGCGATCGCGCTAAACACCTGCGGTTTTACTGCCAAAAATAGAACTTCTTTTGCTTCAGTGAAAACCTGGCTATTATCTGTCGTTACAGCAACACCGTATTGCTGCTTTAAAAAATCTAGGCGTGAAGATAGTGGTTCGCTAACTATGACTTCTGATGATTGATAAATTCCATGCGCGATCAGGCGGGATAAGAGCGCTTCTCCCATTACCCCACCACCAATTAGGCCAAATTTTATAGTCATTAGTCATTAGTCATTGGTCATTAGTCATTAGTCGTTTGTCATTTGTCACCATGAGCAAAACTCAGGACAAATGACAAAGGACAAAGGACTAAATACTAATTTAACTTTATTGTGCCATCCGGTTAGTTTCGTTGCCCCAGGTTTGATTTGGAGTACCTGTTGTCGGACGAGAGGGACGTACTGGTGGTTGTGGTACTTCATGAAGAACGCCACCTTGGGTGCTAACTTGGACACAACTTGGTGTAAACAAAAAGATGCTCTCACCGATGCGCTCTTGATGTCCATCTAGTGCGTAAGTACCACCTGCTACAAAATCTACTGCTCGTTGAGCTTGATCTGGGTCCATGATTGTCAGATTTAATACCACTGACTTGCGTTCGCGCAACGCTTGAATTGCCTGGGGCATTTCTTCAAAGGTGCGTGGTTCGAGTACTAAAACTTCCGAAATTCCGTTAATTGCTCCTGGCATACCAATCACATTCCCCATTGGCTTTGAACCTGCTGTCATATCATCTCCCATTGTAGGCACTGGTTCCCGCCAGCGTCGATTTTGAGCGGCTGGACTCTCTTGTGGTGCTGGCTGGGGATTTTCTTGCTGATACAGATTTTGGTAATTATTATTATCTGTTTCTGGTTCTTCTTCGTAATACTCGTATTCCACTTGCTCATTTAGACCCACAAAGTCTCTGAGTTTGGAAAATATGTTGTTCATTGTATGTGTACTCTCCTGGTGCGAATAGCCTGTATTGACTTGGCTGAGGATTGATTGAGGTAAGAACGGTTGCTACATCGGTGGATACTTCAGCAACTTTATTGCTAGTTGTAGCCTATATTACGAGTTTTGGCGATGAACTGACACTTATTGGAAAGGTCTGTGCATCGCCTAAACATAATAATGAGTCAAGATTATATCCTAAGGTTTATCCAAAGGAAACTTCTTTATACCTCATTTTTTCTTGGCGATTGCTCTTGTCAATACTATATCCTTTGTTTCCGATTGCACCAGTCTGTTACAAAATTCTTGTCATCAAATCTTTAGCTTCTATTAATACCCAAGAGTAAAGCTGATGATTAATCGGCTAATAGCGATCGCCAAACAATATGGTTCCTAATCGTACCATCGTTGCGCCTGCTTGCACCGCCAGTTCGTAGTCGCCTGACATACCCATAGATAGGTGCTGCATTTTAATATGCGACCAGTTTTGCTCCTGGATTTCTTTGGCTAGCTGACGATTGCGATTAAACACACTGAAAATTTCAGAATCATTTAATCCTGAAGGCGGAATTGTCATCAAACCTTGAATTTGTAAATTTTTGTAAGAATTGAGTGTGGGTAAATCAGTTAAAAGTTCTGGTACACTCCAACCAGACTTGTTGGGGTCGGGGAGAATTTTCACTTGTAAGCAAACCTGGGGACTCACTCCTAGCTGTTGCGCCAATTGGTCTAAGCGCTGTGCCAGCTTCAAATTATCTACGGAGTGAATCCAAGGAAAATGCTCGATGGCTTTTTTGGCTTTATTGCTTTGCAAATGTCCAATAAAGTGCCAGGTAATATCCGGTAAATCTTGCAAATCGGCTTGTTTGCTGGCAGCTTCTTGGATACGACTTTCCCCGAAATCACGAATTCCTGCATTGTATGCAGACCGAATGGACTGGGCAGATACTTGCTTGCTAACAGCAATCAATTTGACTGACGTTGGCAGTGAGGAACGAATGGAAAGAATACGTTCGGAAATCGAACTGTTCATTGGAAGGTGCGTTGGAAAACACTCTGAAGCTGATCGTACTCCTGAGAATGCCCACTGCGCCGCAGGGTACGTAATCGATTTTCCAACATCATTCTTGCCTCAGTACGTCCTAGAGACTGAAATTTAACACCTTTAACATCATTTGCCACCAAAAAAAATAAGCGTTGGGCATAAAGTGTGGTGAACAAATCCTGGTTCTCATCAACCATACAGATTTTGTAGAGTAAACCCCAAGTTGGATGGTTTATGTAAGTTTCTGCGTTTTCTGGATTCATTTAAGAGTCAAGGTGTAGTCAAGGTGGAAGTATATATATCTTTTCGCAGTGAATTCCAAACATTCAGACGATAATACCAACATTCGTCAGAATATTTGGTTAAAATGCGAAGCTGCGGTTACGAAGACCTCGATCTAGTTCCTAATGGGCAGATGAAGCTAGTGGTAGTGAAGCGCAATAGTACAACAGAAGCCGCGAAGCGTAGATTCAAAGAGTAGAGGCTGTTTGACAAATATCACCATCTGCTTTGGTGACTTCAATTTAGCAATCTGTAGGGACAAGGCACAAAATATTGCCGCTTTTCTGGTTGAAAGTTCGACGTGGGAAGGAAAAACACCCTTTGAAGTTCCCAACGGCAACGGCGAATTTTTCAACTTCTTTCCATACTGCCACAACTGTCGCCCAATGGCACAAAATTGGGATTGGGGATTGGGTACTGGGTACTGGAAATAAAACTATCATTTATGCAAAAGTCTATCGATTATCCAGTATTTTCAGTGGTGCAATTTGTGCTTGAGCATTGTGCAGAGATTCATAAGGGTACTCGGTCAAAAATCTTAAGATTAGTTTGTAGTGTTCGCGTAAGGCTGGTTAATAGCTAAAATCTACAGAAAATGGTAGGGGATCAATTTTATGGCTGGGTAGCTGTTCAAATTACCCTATCATATTGTTATAGCAACCGCCAAGGCGGTTAAGCGATAAACTGGAAGTAGACCTTGATGAAAGCTCCAGTAGAACCTCTGGGAAACTGATGCCCAAACCTTATAGTTATGACCTCCGGCAAAAAGTGATCCAAGCAATCTTGCTTG
>NZ_JAVRBQ020000137.1:0-5344 GCF_034531215.2 Nostoc sp. ChiSLP03a | reverse complement strand
AATCTAATTCAGTATCTGTATTTTTGAGTTAATTGAGGTGGCGGTTGCGCGACGTGCAACCGCCACTTCGTCCTGAACGAGCGCACGACTATTCAAGTGCAAAGTACCCACAGCTTGATAACCCGCAACTTGGGTTAATAGCAGCTAAGTTGGGCAATTTTGGGTTAGTTGTAGCTTCAGGTAATCAATGAAATCCAGAATTTCTGTATCAGTGAGTTGTAGACGCGATCGTTTACCATATTTTTGCTGTAAATATTCCCTTCCCTGCTCTGGAGTCCAATTTAATTGGGCTAAATATGTGTCAGTTTTAGCTATAAAACCATCACGCGGTTCAGACGTTTTTATATTGTCAATTGCTTCTGATTGAGATTGATTTTTATCTTGATTAAAATTATGAATATTATTAATTTTTAAACTTACTCTTTGTCCTAAAGCTTGCCAATCTAATTCTTTATGTCCATCCCAACTAACACCTATAGAGCGATAAGTTACTGGATCGTAAATATTACAAAAAACTACATTACTATCTCCTGGGCTAACGCTAATAGTAAGTGGATTACGCAGTTGTTCAGAAGTAAGAGCATCCAAAGACAGTAACAAGCTTTTAGAAAAGTAAGAGTCTTTTCCTGAGCGGACAATATAAGATTTGTCTGCCAAAATAGATAAATCTATTTTTCCAACTTTTCCAAAGGCAGTTTCAACTTGTTTATCAATTTTGATTTCGGTTATCACCCCAGTCAAAGCTTTGTCATAAATAGGGATTTTTTGCTCATTTTCTGAGAGCATATACCAGCAGTGATCGTTGTCTTTTTTGACAAAGACATATTGAGGTTTTGGGACTGCTCCAAATCCTAATTTAACTTCCATATTTTTGATGAAGGTTTTGGTAAATATATTTATTGAGCAATCAGTTATGACGATTTGTACCGTCAAGCTATTAGTTGCTTTATATATATAATTCCCTAGCCAAGAAGCTAATTAACATAAAGGCAGCGAAAATTAAAAAATCTGGTGAATCTATAACAAAGTTTCTGGATCGACACCTAACACATTTAATCTTTCAATTAACATTTTCACTTGTTGTTCTGCTTCCACTCGTCGCTGTTCTTCAAAAACTGTGCGTTCTTCCGCTTCCCTAATGCGTTCTTCTGGTGTTAGTAATCTTTGCCCTTCTTCGTCATACCAGTACAGCCACTCCCGCACAATACCTTGATAAATTCCCCGTTATCGCCCAATTCCTAAACCAATTTCTGGCAGCCAAACAGGATTTCCTGACATTAAGATATATTCCCCATCGACTAAGCGATACACTTCCAAAGGTGTCTTTTTCCGCCGCAGGGGACTATATACAACGTAGTACAAAATTCCTAAATCTTTGGCATAAAATTCTTTCTTGGTGCTATATTCTTCTCGATATATTTGGGAAACAACTTCTAGCGCTAAAATAGGCAGTTTCTTTTCTTCCCACAGTACATAACTTAGGCGTAAATCCTCATCAACGAAACGTTTAACTCCTAAACTGAGAAACCCATCAGGGACAATAGCTGGTTTGTCAGGGTGATAATAAATACCCATATCAACACCAAAGAACCAATCCCAGCGATGCCTACGGCAGGCTGCGCCAACGCACCAAACCAAAGCCAGGATCGTTTTCAGCAAGCCGGGAATTAAATTTTGGAGTTCATTATCCACAGCAGTATCATCTGAGTCGGGTAGTTCTTCGGAAGATGGCAAACAATGCAGTGGATTGTAGTTTAACATGAGCGGTTTTGCCAAATCTGATTCTAGGTAGATTGTACGTAATCTATTGATGTGCGATCGCATGGCAAGCATGAAAAGCCATTTTTAGCATAGACATCGTGTTGTGTCTTTTTTATCAGCATAAAAATACTTATAAGTGTAAAATATTTACTTTATATCCGTGGTTTTTCGGTACTGATTCCCAGAGTGTCTAACTGACAATAGCAAAAAAGGGCAGAACATTGTTCAACTAGAACATTCCAGAAATCGCAAAGTATTCAATTTCATGGTGAATTTGGTAGCTGGACTGATTACCTATACCTACCAAGAGAAAAAGTCTTCTCTCAACCTTGACTCAGAAAATGTGGCGTAGCTGGAACTTAGTTGATTTGTAGCTCTATTTTGGAGTTTTACTTAAGTATCAGATATGTCACCACACATCCATTCACGAGTTCAAGTTTTAATCAAAAACTTCCTAATGGTTTTTTTGCCATTGTCAGTCTTAGCTGGGAGTGTTGTAGGGACTATCTACTACCAACAAGAACAAACTGAGAAAGTTATATTAAAAATCAATGAACTCAGGAAGGTAGATTTACAAACAAAAGTAATCAGCGCAGACTTTCACTCGGTTGTTTCAGATTTGATGGTTATTTCTAAACAAAATGAGCTACAGTCACTTTCCAAAGAATTCTTATTATTTTCTCGATATAAAAAACTTTACAACCAAATTCGCTTTTTAGATCAATCAGGTAAGGAAGTTATCAGAGTCAACTTTAACCAGGGTGAACCAGGGATTGTCCCCGAAGAAAAACTGCAAGTACAAGCCAAGCGCTACTGGTTTAATGACACTTTCCGCCTGAACCAAGGACAAGTGTTTGTCTCTCCCCTTGACCTCAACATCGAACAAGATCGGATTGAACAACCCCCCAAGCCAATGATCCGCTTTGGCACTCCTGTTTTTGATAGTCGTGGACAGAAACGAGGTATTGTGGTGTTGAATTATTTCGGTGCCAAACTGCTAGACAATTTGAATCAAGTCCTCGCTAATACCTCTAGCCAGGAAATGCTGTTGAATGCCGATGGTTATTGGTTAAAAGGGATGAAGCCTGAAGATGAATGGGGATTTATGTTTCCCGATCGCAAAAACCGCACTTTTGGTAAAACTTTTCCCCAAGCATGGCAGCAGATTTCTCAACAAGAATCGGGACAATTCCAAACTGCTGAGGGAATGTTCACTTTTACCACAGTTTACCCACTTGTCGAAGGGCAAAAATCTAGTACAGGAGCAGGACAAGCTTTTGCATCAAGCGAAAATCAAATCGATCCTAAATCCTATCACTGGAAGATTGTCTCGCGGATATCGCCAGAGACGTTGACGACCAAATCAAACCGATTTTTGAGTCAATTGCTACTGCTATATGCTGGATTAGTAGGATTAATTGGCATTGGTTCTTGGCTACTAGCAAGAGCTAGTGTTAATCGTAATATGGCCCAGCTAGAGTTAAGGCAATCTGAAGTTGAATTACGAAAGCTAGTTGAGCGAGAAAAAATTCTTAAAACTCGTCTATCTAGTCAAATTCGCAACTCGCTGGATCTAAATACGATTTTGAGTACAGTAGTAGTTGAAGTTCGGCAACTGCTCCAGATCGATCGATGCCAATTTTTTTGGTGTCATCAAGAAGATGAATCTACTAGCTTGGAACTGAGTCAGCAAGCTTGCGCTCCCGATTTAACAGAACTTTTAGGCTGTTCTCCTATCCAGAATGTGGAAGCCATAAGTGAGGCTGTTATGCAAGGAAATTTGCTTTGCTTTGATGACATTGCGACAGATTCATGGCTTGATTTCAAGAGTCGGAATTTACTTGTGACATTGGGCTTTAAGTCTCTACTAACAGTTTCAGTTCAAACTCAGTCGGGTCACTGGGGTGTGATTGTCTGCGAACATAGTAGAGAGCTTCGCCCCTGGAGTGATGATGAGGTGGAAATTATTCGAGGTGTGGCTGACCAGTTAGCGATCGCTATTGACCAAGCCCAATTATATAATCAAAGCCGCGCTGCTACTGCTGCTGCCACTATTCAGGCAGAACAACTCAACCAAGTTTTGCACAATCTCAAAGAAACCCAAGCCCAACTGATTCAGACCGAAAAAATGTCGAGTTTAGGTCAATTAGTGGCTGGAGTTGCTCACGAAATCAATAACCCAGTTAACTTTATCTACGGCAATTTGACCCATGTAAGTGAATATACACTGGGTTTGTTGGAACTAGTAGAACTTTATCAACAGTCTAATGCTCATTCAACACCTGAAGTACAAGCTCATATCGAAGCTATCGACCTTGACTTTATGGCTGAAGATTTACCTAAAATATTAGTTTCAATGAAAATGGGAGCTAATCGCATTCGTGAAATAGTTCTTTCCTTGCGGAATTTTTCTCGACTTGACGAAGCAGATATGAAGCCTGTCAACATTCATGAAGGTATTGATAGCACACTACTGATTTTACAAAATCGCTTCAAACAAACGTCTGGAAATACCGGAATTGAAATAGTTAAGGAATATGGTGATATTCCCTTAGTAGAATGCTATGCCGGACAATTAAATCAGGTATTTATGAATCTGATTGGTAATGCCATTGATGCCCTGGATAGTTATAACAGTAAGCGAACTCTGGAGGAGATAGAAACTAAACCCAGCCAAATTGTAATTCGTACTCAGTTACGCAACTTGGATCGGATAGCTGTCAAAATTGCAGATAATGGCCCTGGCATGACCGAAGCAGTTAAGCAACGATTATTTGACCCTTTCTTTACTACAAAAGCC
Source organism: Nostoc sp. ChiSLP03a (assembly GCF_034531215.2). Lineage (NCBI taxonomy): Bacteria > Bacillati > Cyanobacteriota > Cyanophyceae > Nostocales > Nostocaceae > Nostoc > Nostoc sp. ChiSLP03a. Next base: position 783 of record NZ_JAVRBQ020000137.1, on the reverse strand, counting down.
GCAGGTAAAGGCACCGGATTAGGATTAGCAATTAGCGCTCAAGTTGTCACAGAAAAACACAACGGAGCTATTTGGTGTATTTCCGAACCTGGACAGGGAGCAGAATTTTGGGTTGAGATTCCGATTAATCAAAGTTCTAAATTAGCGACTGCAAGTACTGCTAGTCTATCCATAATTTGAAAAATGATATAACTAATATGAGCGATGTCTACGAAGGGCTACCCCTACGCGCTGATTTTGATAGCCCTTGGAAAGAAATTATAGAAGCTTATTTTCCCCAAGCAATGCATTTCTTTTTTCCAGAAACTTCTGCATTAATTGATTGGGAACGTTCCTACGAATTTCTAGATAAAGAATTTCAACAGATAGCTCGTGAAGCTGAATAGGGTAAGAGATATGCCGATCAATTAGTCAAAGTTTGGCAAACCCAAGGGGAAGAACTGTGGTTATTAATCCATGTTGAAATTCAGGGACAAAAAGAAGATAACTTTAGCAAGCGGATGTTTACCTACAATTTTCGCATATTTGACCGCTTCGATCGACCAGCAATAAGCCTTGCAATTCTCTGCGATCCAAACTGCGAATGGCGACCAAGCAATTACAGTTACAATTATCCCAATACGCGCTTAACTTTTGAATTTGGTAGTAACCCAAGTTGCTAGTTATGCTTGCAGGTGTTCAGGTGGCATTGCATAAGCAATAAAATCCCCTCCAGAGGAAAAATTAGGAGGGGTAATGTTAAACGAAATAATTACAATTTATGCTATCACTGATGACCTATTG
>NZ_JAVRBQ020000136.1:0-20464 GCF_034531215.2 Nostoc sp. ChiSLP03a | reverse complement strand
TTGAAACAATTTTCTCCTTTGAATGCATCTGGAGTTGATGTTTTAATTAAAATAGCTCTTGAATTAATTAATCCTGAACATCTCACAAATTGGTTTACAAATTGCTGCTACTGTACCTCATAAACTCCGAATATGCTGTATCTTGATTTGGTGCGAAACCAATGGATTTATTTTGGTGACGAACAACCGTAAGTCTATGCCCGGACATTTGGCTGACCATTTAGCTTCAGGTCGCCATATACCTGGAATATTCACCATCGATGCAAACCAAAGCATCGGACAAACTGTTGAAGAATTAATCATCATTGTGGAAGCTTCGTTTGAGGATGAATACCAGGATCGAATTGAATATCTACCCCTGAGCCAATAGCGCATTCTCCACTCCCTCACTTATCCTCAAAAATTAGCCCCCTCCTTGCTTTCAAAGAGAGGGCTGAATTTATCAGAGAAATAATTTGTAATCTAAGCCGAAAATTACGAACTACGAATTACGAATTACTTAATATCCGCCTTCTTCTTCGTATTCTGGCTGCCTTTCCTTGACTTTCTTGGGAATATTCACAGGTTTTGGCGCATCTTCCCAAGCATCGCCGTCTACGTCGTCATAATCATCGTATTCGTCAACGTATGGCTTACTATAGGGCTGGGCATCATACTTTAGCGGCTGCGGTTGTTGATACCTGTCGCTGCCGGTTGCCTCGCTCCAGTTATCTTCTTCCTCATCTTCTTCGTATTGAATAGATTCATACTGCCGCGCCTTCATTACCTGACGCTGTGGCCTTTCTTCTTCCACATAGTCTTCATTCCATTCTTCTTGCGCTACGGGTTCGGGGGCGCGAACTTTTTGCCTGGGTGGCTGCAATGGCACTCCACTAGGCAGTTGATTGGGTGCTGCAATTGTACGCGGTGGAGTATAGCCGTATTCTTCTTCTATATCTCGCTCCCAAGGTGCTTTGCCGATACCCAGCCGCTCTAGTAAACCAACTGTCAACTGATTTACTCGTTCTTCGGCTCCTTCAAACACAATCAATCGATTGGGGCCAGTGCTGACAATTTCATCCACTGAGAACTCGTAAGTACTCACAAATTGATCGGGAATTTGGGGCAATCCTAAAGAAGCAATAACTATGGAGTTAAGCTTCCCACTTTCGCCGTTGAACTTAAAGCCGCGAACTTTGCCTAATACTTCACCTGTTTCTGTAATTACTTCCCAGTTAATCAAATTACTGAGAGATTCAACTTCGATATCTTCAATGACATCTTCGTTATCAACCAGGATGACATCACCAATCTGGCTGATGTTGTTGAGGTACATATAGCGCGGTATGCCCGAAATGGAGATCAGGCTGTCTCGCAAACCAAGAGCCACAACCTCTCGTTGATCGATATCAACCCAGACTTGACTGATGATGCCTAGCCGCTTGCCGTTGTCGCGGGTAATCACCTGGGTATTTAATATGTCGGAACGCCTAATTATCTGTTCAGAGGTCATTCTATACCGAGTCCTGATCTCGAATCCGGTTTGGTTTATCTATACACTATTATTAACAAAAACTCAAGCAGATGTATTGGATGATTGTAATTTAATCCCCAAAACTTGAGTGTAAGCTCCTCGTGCTTGAGTAACGCCAATTGTGCGTTCGGCTGATTCTATCATCGGACGACGCAAACTCACAACTATAAATTGCGCTTGTTGTGACTGTTGTTTAATCATTTTAGCTAATCGCTCTACGTTTGCCCCATCTAGGAACATATCTACTTCGTCAAAGGCGTAAAAGGGCGATGGGCGGTAGCGTTGCAGGGCAAAGATAAAGCTCAAGGCGGTAAGTGATTTTTCTCCCCCAGACATGGAAGCTAGGCGTTGTACGGGTTTACCTTTGGGATGTGCAACTAAATTCAATCCACTGCTAAACGGATCTTCGGGATTTTCGAGTTGCAAGAAGCCGTCACCGTCGGAAAGAATGGCAAAAATTGATTGAAAGTTTTCGTTGACAGCATCGAAAGCTTCTTTAAAGGCAAGTTGCCGCAATGTGGTAAAGTTTTCAATTCGTAAAAGTAGTTCGGTGCGTTCCCCTTCTAGTGTCTCTAATTTTTGCGTGAGTTCTTGGAGGCGGTTTTGCGTGCGTTCGTATTCTTCTAACGCCAGCATATTTACAGGTTCCATTGCCTGTAAGCGTTTGGTAAGCGATCGCAATTCTTTCTGCAATTCTTCTAAATCTACCTTGTCTGGCACTTCCGGCAAGGGATTTGGTAATTCTGCTCCCACATCCCGCAATTGAGTTTGCAGTGCAATTAGTTCCTCTCGCCGTTTCTCTTGGGTTTCTTGGAGTTTTTGGATTTCCCATTCCAATTGTTGTTGGCGTAAAAGGTGCGATCGCACTTCTTGTTCTGTAGCGTCGCGTTTTTGTTTCTCTTCGCCTAAATTTTGCTCCATTTGACTCAACGATAAACGGGTTTGGCTGATTTGCTCGTCTATGGTTGTGATTTGTGTGCAGACGCGATTCATCGCGTCTCTACAAGAGGTTTGTTGGGTTTCGTATTCGGTGATTCGCGTTTCTGCTTCTTGGATTTTTTCTTGCAAACGTTGTTGCTGATTTTCTAAATTTTTTAATCTTTGTTCTGCTTCGCGTAATGCTGTTTCGCGTTGTTGCAATTGTTGCTCTTGGATTTTAATGGTTGCCTGGATTTGTTGCCATTCACTGGGGGTTTGGGATGCTTCTAATTCTGCTAATGCGTGTCGCAATTGTTGCAACTCATTTTCTTGTCCAGGTAATTCACGCTCTAAAATTTCTAATCGGGATTGAGCAGTGGCTAATTTTTCGCTGTTTTGGGCGAGTTGCGATCGCGTCCCCTCTAATTGCGCTGTTAAACTCTTAATATCTTTCTGCAACTGCTCCAATTGCAACTGCTGTTCTCGCCGTGCTTGACGCGCTTCTGTTAATTCTTGGGTGAGTTTTTTGGTTTTGGTTGACAAAGTAGCGATCGCTTCAGTACAACGCTCTAAAATTCGCTCAATATCCACCAAGCGACTTTTTAAAGCGATCGCTTCATCAGATTCCGCCGCTTCACCCGTACCAAAACGTAACGCTGAACGCTGAGTATTACTACCACCAGTCATTGCACCACTGGTTTCTAAAAGTTCCCCGTCTAAGGTGACGATGCGATACAATCCTAAATTTTTCCGCGCCGCCTCTAGGTTGGCAAATACTACCGTGTTGCCGAAAACATAGCTAAATACATCTTTGTAACGGCGATCGCAATCAACTAAGTTCACAGCATAGTTAACGAAGCCGCTAGCAAAACGCAGCGTTGCATCTTGAGTAAATTTGGGAGCATGAATTTTATTCAGGGGTAAAAAAGTTGCTCTCCCTGCACGTTTCTGTTTGAGCAGTTCAATACCCGCTGCGGCGATGCTGTCATCTTCCACCACAATATGTCCCAAGCGTCCCCCAGCAGCCATTTCCAAGGCTAGCTGATGGCGGGGTTCCACCAGTCCCAACTGCACAACTAAACCGCAAACACCAGGCATTCCTGATTGTAAAATGACTTTACTGGCTTGGGTTCCTTGAACTTCTTGCTGTGCTTGCGCTTGCGCCTCGATTTTATCCAACTGGCGTTGTTTTTCTCGTTGTTCAGAAAGTAACCGTTTTTGGGTTTCCTGTTGGATTTGCAGTTCTTGTTCTGTGGCTGAGAGATTTTGGGCTAAATTTTGGATGGGTTCGCTAGAGGTGTTAAATTCTGTTTCAATTTGACTACATTCAGTTTGTTTTTGAGCTAATAGCGGTTCGTCGCGCTCAATTAACTGGGTTTGTTCTTGGATTAACTGCTGTAACTGATTATTGCGTTCTCTGAGTTGTGCTTGTTCGGTGCGTTGCGGTTCTAGGGTGTGCAGCAAAGCTTCTATTTGACGGTTGAATGCTGTTTGTTGCTGCACCCAGGCTTCCGAAGCCGAGGCGATTTCTGCGGCTGCTTCGCGGGAGGTTTCTAGAGATTGCTGTGCTTCATTTCTTTGTTGTTGGGAAGACGCGATGAATCGCGTCTCTACAATGTGGGTTTCGGCAATTTCTTCTAGGGAATGATGATGTTTTTGAATCTCTTGCTGAGTTTGAGCTAAACGTTTAGCGGTTTCTTGGGAAGCTGTTTGTAATTCGGTTAGTTGACGCTGGAGTTGTTTGCGTTCTGCTTCTTGGGTGGCGAGGGTAGATTGTACCGCCAAAAGTTCTTCTTCTCCCAAGGCTTTCACATGGGCATTGAGTTGTTCGAGTTCAGCAGTTTTTTGGACGATTTCGGAATTTAGGTTGGTGAGTTGGGTAGTGAGTTCAGTAAAATTGCGATCGCCTGTTTGAATTTCGCGAACTAATTTTTCTTGTTGTGTTTGTAGCGATCGCCATGATAAAACAGCTTCCCAGGATTGTTTAGCTAGAAATTCTGTGCGGAGTTTTTGATATTTCTCAGCTTTCGCCCGATCTTGAGAAAGGCGATCGCGCTGTGCAGTTAATTCCGTTTCAATAATCCGACAGCTATCTTCCTTTTCCTTCACCTCATCTAAAGTTGATTTGGCTTGGACAATTTTGCGATCAAACGCCGCCACCCCAGCTAATTCATCAATAATTTCCCGTCGTTCCCGCCCATTCATCGAGATAATGCTGGTGACATCCCCTTGAAGTACGACATTGTAACCTTCAGGATAAACCCGTAGATTACTTAGTTCCCCATGCAACTCTGTTAACGTGCAAGGTACACCATTGATATAATAATTCGATGTGTAAGTCCCTTGGTGAGTGACTCGTAGCCTTCTAGTAACACTCCACTCGTCCAATTTTGGATTTTGAATTTTGGATTTTAGATTTTCTTCCCCTGCTTCCTCTACTTCCTCTACTTCCTCTACTTCCTGCCTTTGTGCCTTTGCGTCTTTGTGTGAGATTTCATCCGACAAATCAAATGTCACCGTGACGCTAGCCTCAATCGAAGCACGTCCTTTAGCCGTTTGAGTGTTATTTACCAAATCCGGTAGGCGTTCGGCTCGCATTCCCTTAGAACTAGAGAGTCCCAGGCAAAAGAGCAGTGCATCTAAAATATTAGACTTACCCGAACCATTTGGCCCAGATATGACAGTACACCCCGGTAGCAAAGGGACAGAAGTAGTGCCACCGAAGGATTTGAAGTTCGTAAGTTCCACGCGCTTGATGTGCACCATAGGCGCTGGTTCCCTGGGCTAATGAAGAACAAGTGTATCAACTAATTAAGAATTCGCAAGAGGGTAGGAAGGAGGATTGGGGATTATTGTAGACGCACTGCGATGAGCCTGCAAGCTTCACCCAAAAGGCTTACCACAGGCGATCGCTCAGTGTACGGCAAAAATTTTGATGTTGCAAACTGACCATCAAAATTTTCCCAGAGCAGATAATATCATGTATTACTAATTACTTGTAATTCAAAAATTTATTTCAAGATATAACTAGTTTGAAATCGGCTCAAGGCATTCTCACACCGTCATGCGACTTGCTAAGGAACAGAAAGGAGTAAGAAAAAAAAGTAATTCAACCAAATGGTAGAGGATATTAAAAGCACCAAATGAATTTATAATAAAGTAATCTTTACAATTGAAAAAACGTAGAAAGAAAGTCATCTTTACTACCCTAATCCGTTGTCTGTGATATGGTTCTTAACCCGCAAATATTTGTAGAAATTAGTAATGAAGAAATTAATTAAAGGTCTGCGCGAATTTAAATCTAGCTATTTTTCGACACATCAAAAATTATTTGAGCAACTTTCACACGGTCAAAAACCCAGAGTATTATTTATTACCTGTTCTGATTCGCGTCTCGATCCAAATCTAATTACACAAGCCCAAGTTGGTGAATTATTTGTGATTCGCAATGCAGGTAACATCATTCCACCCTATGGGGCAAGTAATGGCGGTGAAGGTGCGACCATTGAATATGCTGTTCAAGCTTTAGATGTTCGCCAAATTATTATTTGCGGTCATTCTCATTGCGGTGCAATGAAAGGATTAATGAAGTTACACAATCTCAGCGATGAGATGCCGCTTGTACATGATTGGCTTAAATATGCAGAAGCAACTCGAAGGCTAGTTATAGACCACTATAGCCACTATGACGAAGAAGAACTACTAGAGATTATGATAGCCGAAAATGTTCTGACTCAAATTGAGAATTTGCGGACATATCCAGTGATTCACTCTAAGCTTTATCAGGGGGAACTCAGCATTTATGCTTGGATTTATCACATTGAAACAGGAGAAGTTTTCGCATACGATCCCCAGAAGCACGCTTATGTTTTGCCTCAAGCTTTGGTTCCAGAATCAGAAATAGATGAGTCGTTCAGAGGTGAGGTTACAAATACCAATTTAGCTGTGCGTTACCCCCAAAACCAGCAGGATGATGTTCAACCTTATGAGAAACAGTCTGTTTCTCCATTTGAGTGGTTTCCAATGAGACGACTTTCTCCAGAGCAGATGGAGCGAATTTATCGAGGTTCAAATAATGGAAGTTGAAAGATAAAAATATAGAATTTCAAATATTCTAAACGATAGATTTTGACCCCACTTCCATTCCTCTCCCTGTTGGCGTCAGCCTGCCGTTAGGCAAGCGGAGAGAGGCTTTGAAACCCATTTTTAGTTTTTCTCTCGTTGTATGAAACCACCCTGCCCTCCCCGAAACGGAAAGGGAGGAGCAATGAAAAATTCAGCTTTTGCTCCCCTCTCCGACACGGAGAGGGGTTGGGGGAGAGGTCAAATAATACTTGTCGAACTTACGTTTATTTAAGTAAGTCAAAAATAGAGACTTACGTCTGTATAAGTCTCTATTTGGTTTCCATGTCGATGCTAACTGAAAGCTTCAGTTATTCTTTTATGGCTTTTTTACAGCATCAACTTTTGCTTCTACCTTCACCGTCTTCACACCTTGGACTTCTTTAGCCAAGGTTTCAGCTTTCTTAAGTTCTTCAACAGAAGCAGCTGTACCTTTGAGGATAATTTCACTCTGTTTGTTTTCAACTTGTAACTTGTTACCTGGTAAGCTTTTATTTAACTTGGCGCTAACTTTAGTTTTTAAATCAGTCTCAGCTTTTGTTGCTGCTGTTTTTTCAGCATCAGTTTTAACTTTAGTATCTGTACTAGCTGCTAAAGGAGTAGTTTGTGTTTCTGGAACTTTGGCAGTTTGATTTGTCTCTGAAGCTGGTTTTGCCGGTGCTTGAGCGGCTTCATTAGTTGCGCTAGGAGTTTCTGAACCAGTTTTAGGAGCCTCTTGGCAGCCAAAAGTACCAACTACCAAAATGCTACTAACTAATAATAGAATTAGTTTTTTCATTATTTATCTCCGAATTGAGTACTTGAAGCGATTAATTAAGATGTGTGTCATGGTGAGGAGCAAATTTAAAAAAAACAATTAAAAGTGAAGTAGCAAAAGTGCTTCAACAATAGCTCAGGTTACTGAAAATTGAAATTTGAGCGATTTCTTGAAGCTAAAATTTTGCACTTGGTTTTGAGAAATCTCAATTCAATTTTTCTGACGGCTGCTAACCAGGATGGCTTTACACACAGTCTGTGGCTCTCGATGAATTTAATGTAGATGCACAGTAGCTCTTTTGATGGTAGACTATGTCACTCCACAGTAGTGACTTGATGTTATCAGATTTGAGTCAATTTGGCGATGTCTATGACAAATTTCAAACTTAAGCTTTTTTGCAATCTTGTATAAGCATTCTTGCCAGCAAAATGTTACTTTATAAAACTATGGCTTACTTACAATGCCTTAAATATCAGGAAATATTAGTCAATGCCCTACCTTACTTCAGCTAGCGAAATTCGTGCCATTGTTGCTGAATATACAAACGCTAAAACATTGTGGATAGATACAGAAGTCGCTGACTATAAAAGTCGTAATCCCCGATTATCGCTGATTCAGGTATTAGATAATCCTCAAGATATGAGTGGCGATCGCGTCTATCTTTTAGATGTATTAGACAAGCCTAATATTATAGCTGAATTTATTGATAAAATTATGATGAATTCTGCCATTGAAAAAGTTTTTCACAACGCGAGTTACGATCTAAAATTTCTCGGTAGCAAGAAAGCCAAAAATATTACTTGCACTTTGGAAATGGCCAAAAAAATTCCCTATTATCTTTTGCCATTACCCAACTACCAACTCAAGACCATAGCTACAGCACTTTGTAGCTTTAATAATATCGATAAACAAGAACAAAAAAGCGATTGGGCAAAACGCCCTCTGACTGAAGAACAGATAGAGTATGCTTACCTAGACTGCATTTATCTTGCTCAAATTCACCTAAACTTGTTAGACTTACAAGCCCAAGCCAGCCCCGAACCTGCAACAGAAGACTTAAGCTCGCTAAGTGCTAGATACTCGCAAGTTGAGCAGCAGTGGAAGTTGTTGAATTCAGAATTTGAGCATTTGCAAGAACGTATAAAAAAAGCCATGCAGGCTCAGAATATATCAGAAACTTATGATTATAAGCTGACTAGTTATGAACGAACTACAATCAAAGCTGCATTTACAGAATTGGCAAAGCTAGCACAAACTCAAGGTATTAATTTAGATTTTCCGATTACGCTAACTCAGAAACTCCAAAAAGATTTAGGGCAAAATATAGAACAACTATCTGTAGATATTGACAAAACTACCTCTTGGCGACTAACTTCTAAAACTCCAGAGAGTGAAACAGAAGATGAGTAAATTGTTCATCAGGCTACAAATGTTAGATTTGATAGAGTGATTGTGAAGAATAAATATTGAAATTTAATAATTCTTTCCTCCTCCCTTATCTGAGAAATCTATAAACTATTAGGGAAATGTGTCAATTAACTTGAAAGGATTATCAAAAGTTAGAATAATGATTGAGTTAAAGAATTAAAATCTAGATTTTGGTACTAATTCCATTCAGGTATTATGGCAGTTTATATTAACTTATGAGACGGCGTTTATTTGGGCAAAAGCGAACAAGGGTAAATACTTTATTTACCATAGCTATTTTTACTACATTGAGTGCAACTAGCAGTATTTCTTGTAGTAAGAATGACAATGTATTAGTAACAGAAATAGGAGTTAGTCAACCTAGCCGTGGTTCAGCTACAACTTCCATTGGTGGGGAATTTTATCTTCAGGGAAAGAATCAGCATTTAAACGGCGACTTGCAAGCTGCGATCGCTTCTTTTAGTAAGGCAATTAGTCAAAATTCTCAGTATGGCGCTGCCTACAATGCGCGAGGATTAGCCTATTTTGATTTGGGGGACAAGGAAAAAGCGATCGCAGATTACAATCAAGCACTCCGCATCAATCCTAACGATGCCGAAGCCCACAATAACTTGGGGAATGCCCGCGCCTCACTGGGAAACAACAGAGAAGCAGTTAAAGATTACAGTGAAGCGATTCGCCTGAATCCCAACTATGCCGAAGCCTACAATAACCGAGGAAATGCCCGCGCCACCAATGGAGACAAAAAAGGGGCACTAGATGATTTTGACCAAGCAATTCTGCTCAACCCAAAATATGCGATCGCCTATAATAACCGAGGAAATGCTCGTGCTGCCAATGGAGAACTAGAAGGGGCGATCGCAGATTACAGTCAAGCCATTCGCCTCAATCGTAACTTTGCCCCTGCCTACAATAACCGAGGAAATGCCCGCGCCAGCAATGGAGACAAAGAGGGGGCGCTCAAGGACTTACAACAAGCAGCAAGTATTTTTCAAAGTCAAGGTAACAACGACTTATATCAACAAGTGATGAATAATATCAAAGAACTTGGACAGTAGCAGACGGGCAGGGGAGCAGGGGAGGTAGGGGAGCAGGGGGAGCAGGGGAGACAAGGAGGACAAGGGGGAATTATAGAACAAGTCTCTCCCAAGTCTCCCCCCTCTTCTCGATCTACCTTGTCTCTTCTCCATGCCCAATGCCCAATCACAAATGACAAATGACAAATGACAAATGACAAAATCACATCCCAGAACCAATGTGAATGCGATCTTCAACTTCTGCAAATTTTTCCTGTGCCTGTTGTTCAGTACTTAATAGTGAAACGACAATCGCCACAATAAACGCCAGTGGGATACTGATTAATCCAGGATTTTTTAAGGGAAAGGGTGCAGAAGCGTGCTTGAGAATCGTTACTTGAATAGTAGGTGATAAATAAATCAGCACTAAAGAGGAGACGGTACCTACTAACATACTTGCAACTGCACCATTGGTTGTGAAGCGTCGCCAAAGCATCGATAAGAGCAATGCTGGGAAGTTTGCACTCGCAGCGATCGCAAATGCTAAACCTACCATATAAGCTACGTTTTGTCCTTTAAACAAGATACCCAAGAATATTGCCACTAACCCCAAAAGCATTGTTGCACCGCGAGCCACCTTCAGTTGTTCTGACTCGTCGGCATGGCCAGAGCGCACCACGTTCACCCATAAATCGTGGGACAATGCAGCTGCACCTGAGAGTGTCAACCCAGCGACAACAGCCAAAATCGTCGCAAAAGAAACAGCAGCAATAAAACCTAAGAAAGCATCACCACCGAGAAATTCTGCCAACATCGGTGCAGCCATATTACCACCAGTACCAATTTGCTTGATGGCATCTTGACCTACTAACACCATCGCTCCAAAGCCTAGAATAAAGGTAAGGAGATAAAAAACGCCAATAATAGCTGTAGCGTAAGTAACAGAGAGCCGCGCTGCTTTGGCGTCGGGTACTGTGTAGAAACGCATCAGAATGTGGGGTAATCCAGCAGTGCCGAACATCAACGACATTCCTAAAGAGATTGCATCAAAGGGGTCAGAAACTAGTTTGCCTGGAGCTAATACACCTGTATACTTTTGGGATGCAGCAGCGAAAAGAGCGATCGGGTTAAAGCCAAATCGTGCCAGTACCAAGATAGCTAGTAAGACAGTTCCACCGAGTAACAAAATTGCTTTGATAATTTGTACCCAAGTGGTGGCAATCATCCCGCCAAAAATCACATAAGCCATCATCACACAACCGACGATGACCACAGCTAATTCATAATCAAAGCCAAACAGTAGTTTGATTAGCTCCCCAGCACCTACCATCTGGGCAATTAAGTAAAAGCTAATTACTACTAGCGTTCCAATTGCAGAGGCGATACGTACAGGTTTTTGCTGCAAGCGAAAAGCCACTACATCAGCAAAAGTGTATTTACCTAAGTTACGTAGTGGTTCGGCAATTAAAAACATGACAATCGGCCAGCCCACCAGGAAGCCGATAGAATAAATTAAGCCGTCAAAGCCGTTGAGTGCCACTAGCCCAGCGATACCTAAAAAGCTAGCTGCACTCATAAAGTCTCCTGCTAGGGCCAGCCCATTTTGGAAACCGCTGATTTTACCACCAGCTGTATAGAACTGTGCGGTATTTTTGGTGAGCTTTGCCGCCCAATAGGTAATGCCTAAAGAACTTACAACAAACAGAAAAAAGAAAGCGATCGCCAACGGGTTAAACTTACCAAGACTGGTAATATCCGCCGCTAGTGGCAGATCGAACCACACATTATTCATGCTTTTTTTGGTTTAGTGTTTTGAATTTGGGAATTGGGAATTGGGCATTGGGAATTGGGCATTGGGCATTGGGAATTGGGCATTGGGCATTGATTATTAATTCTTCTCCCCCTGCTCCCCTGCTCCCCTGCCCCTCTGCTCCTCTGCCTCCCCTGCCTCCCCTGCTCCCCATGCCCCCTGCCATACCCATTTTCACTTGCGTGTCAGCCTTGCGATTTGGTCATCGTAACCGCTATTTGCCCAACGCACGTAGATAAAAATTAATACCCATGCTGAGACAATTACCAACGCCCCTAGTAAAATTCCCAAGCTGAGGCCAGGAAATACTAATGACCCCAGCAGGGGCTTATTGAATGCGATTAATAGGATAAAGCCAAAGTAAATAAACATCATGACTCCACTGAGAATCAGGGATACCCGCCAACGTTCAGCCGCGAGAGCCTGTAGAGCCTTTGTGCGATCGTTCATGTCTTCCTTTAGGTTGAGAAGATTAGGTCAGATTGTCTCATTGAAGCTGATTTTTGCGTAATTTTCTTAAAGATTATTAGTAAATCTATTGCTACATCAGGTAATAAAATTAACTTTGCAAACTGATAAGCTAAAACACATCTAATTTGCAGATGAAAATTTTCTCAATATCTTGTGGGGTGGGTCGAAAAGCCCGCCCTGATTATGCAGCTTGAATGCTGATTAGCTTATATCAAAATAACAAGACAATAGCCGCTCTATTTTGACTCAGAGAAACATGAAACTATAGATGCAGTTGGACACAAATCAAGCTGAACTATTCAGTGATTTATGATTTTATAAGTATTATTTTATACTAATGTGTCAATTACTAACTCAGTCTTTAAATCTTTATATACTAAAAAATAAAATAAATACGTACTAACCACCAGGTTTTAAAATCCTTAAAGTGTTATGAGATGCTTTTTTTAAGCTATCAAATCAATTGAGATTAATAAAAGTAGTAAATTTTAATTTATAAAATATACCAAAAATTACAGTAGTTGCCTAAGTAGTAATTTAGCAAACTTTATACCAAAAGCTTGTTATTACACAGATGGGGCATTACCAAAATTTACTAACGTATGTTTATCCAAACACTTATCACAGAGCCGATTCATTTTTTCAGAATAGTTGTAATTGTCATATTCTCCATCACTTTACATGAACTCGCTCATGGCTGGGCCGCGATGAGTCAGGGAGATAATACTCCACAACAAACCGGTCATCTGACACTGAATCCTGTAGTTCACATGGGTAAGGAATCAATCATCTTTCTCTGTCTCATGGGTATAGCTTGGGGACAAATGCCCGTCAACCCATCTAAATTTCGCTCTGGGAAGCTAGGCAATATTTTGGTATCAGCAGCAGGCCCATTGTCGAATCTAGCTTTAGGCATTCTATTTATTGTGATGCTTAAAATTCTTGCTAATTTGAGTCTTTCAGGACTATTCAGTGCTGAATTTCTTTACCTAGCAGCTCGGATAAATTTGACGTTGTTTCTGTTTAATCTGCTACCAATTCCACCACTCGACGGCTTTCATGTCTTCAGTGAGATTTTTCCTCAGCTAAAGCCACTGGAATATACCCAATTTGGACTTTTTGCCATGATGGTTCTATTTATAGTTCTGGGTTTTGGGATCGGACTTGGTAGGATTGCTGATTTATTTATCCGGTCAGGATTGGGGATGTAAATAGCAAATATTTAGGCAAAGGCAAAGGAAAATTTAAATGAAAATCAAGCAAAAAGTTGTGGTTGCTGCTACTAGTATTGCCTTGAGTATTGCTGCTGCGCTTCTACCATCTGGAGAATCAATAGCGAGTACATTATCTGTAGGTCAATATAGTAATCAATGGCATTCTGGAAATAATCATTTAGTCAAATATCCTCACGAAATAAGTCCACAATTAATGGTTGTGCAACCAGGAATATTTAACTCCGTGTTAGGAAATTTTGTAATTGAAAAAGGTAATTTTATGACCTGTTTGGATCGGGAGCGATCGCCAGTACTTTTTCGCCATGTTACACCCTATTTTTAGCTATTTTACCAATTAGAGATTTTACTTAGCAAAGTTTCCTTGGCAGACTACTAGTACCCAGAGCAACAGCCAATTGCAATGGTAATGTCGCTTGTCCTTGGACATCGCCCAACAACGGTAAAATCCGCACCCGCAGAATATGTTCTGAGAGTTGCGAACTAACTTTAGCAGGGCGATCCCAATCAAGTTGTAGGTTGAACATAGGGAAGGGGAAGGTTGAGGGGGGAGGTTGAAGACAGTCCCAATGAAAAAATTTTCATCACTAGCCATGAAAAATGGACGCTTGAACTGGGGATTGGGGATTAGTCTTTTTACTCGGAACTCAGCACTCTTGTACAGACGCGATTAATCGCGTCTCTTGCCCTTCCCCTTCTCCTTTAATAACGCCGCATCTCGTTAAGGAACTTGTTCTGATAGTGCAAAAACTCTTGGCGTGATTCCTCAGAACGACGTTTATGATCTGTGTGAATATCCTTCCGCAAATTCTCAAGTTCTTTAATCCGATTTTGTTGGTCGTTAAGAAACTTGCGTTGATATCTGAGATACTCGCTGTGCCATTCTTGAAAGCGACGCTCACCATCCCGCACCAACATCTGGCGATAATGTTCGTGAGATAGTAAATGCGAAGGAACGTTAGAAAGATCTGCCATGATTAGAAACCTCAAAAAAGGGGAAGGGGACAAGAAGAGGATGGGGGGATAGGAAGCAGAGGAGATGGGGGAAACAAGCTAATTTAAATACAGTTTTTTTCCCTCTTACCCTTACCTATACCTTCTGACTCCTTGTACTACAGCCGTTTCCATTGCTTGATTAACCATTGCCTACGGGCTTCACCAGCTAGCATTTTGGCTGTAGCACCAATAGCACGAGCGCGATCGCTACCAGATAAGTCTAAACCGCTTAAGGTTTGGCAAGCCCGAAAACTTGAAATCATTGCACCTGTGCGAATTTGGCGCATGGTGCGAATCTGGATCATCGCTTTACCTCCCGACGTTTAGCAATCAGTTTGCCTGCTATTGGCAGTTCTTGAAACAGTTCCTCTAAAATCAACTTTGACTCACTTAAGGGCAGTTTAGAACGAGAAAGCAAGACATCCCTACAAATATCTTGAAAGTCGTCGCTATTAACATTGATAGGAACATTCTGGTTGTTACAGACTTTAGCGACAATCAAACAAGCCCGTAAACCGGAAGCCTTGTCATTTTTTGTCCGGTGTTGAAACTGCTTAACCAAATGGACAACGGCTAGCGCATCCTTACGAAGCAACCCTGCTTTTTGGACAAGAATCTCCAGTTGGGTTGTTTCGTCTGGTTCAGGAATATCTATTGTCACTAAACGATCCATGAGTGCATCTTGGGTGCCGTGTACCCCGCAATACTCTTCTGGATTGGAGGTAAAGATTGCCCGAAACTCAGGATGAACGCGAATATATTCGTGGCGATTAGCAGTTGCTGGCAATACTAATAGCTTTTCCTCCAACGCCGAAAGCAAGACGTTATTCACTTCAGGACGAGAACGATTAAATTCATCGTAAATCAGGGTGAAACCTTCGCGGCAAGCTGTAGTTAGGCGTGAATCAACCCAAGATTCACGTAATTCATCCTCCATCTTGACGACGTTATGAATGTAGTTATCTATAATCTTCTTACGGCTGTAACCCCGTTGATTGCCAATTAAATCGGAGGATTTGTATTCATCGTCTCCAAACACTAATAAAATAGGACGCTCTAGCATATTCGCTAGATGTACTGCTAATGTGGTTTTACCTGTACCAGCAGGACCGCGCAGGTGAATGGAGAAGCCTGTGTGCAGATAACGTAAAGCACGTTTTGTCAGATGATTGACTTTCGGCGTTTCGATGAAGTTTTGTGAGTTAACTTGGAGAACTGTAGCCACAATTATCTCCAATCAAGATTACTGGAGTTTACTCCCGGAGTCAGAGCGTTTGCTTGGAGATTACTAAATGAGGGTGCTGTTCCCCAAACGTAATCTTGCAAAGCAGCGATAAAAGCGGCTCGTTCTTGAGCTTGTTCTGTCCAAGTTTGCTGTTGCTGCGATCGCGTCTCTTCCAAAAAGGCAGCCACCTCGGCTTGCAAGGTGGTATGGAAGTTATTTAATGATTCGCGCATGACAGCAGACATAGCAGCGCGATCGGCAGTGGTATTATGCAAAAATTCTGCTGTTTCAGCTGCTAAGTTTTGGCAAAACTCTTCCAGCCAAGCTCGTTGATACTGATGCAAAGCTGCCATTTCTGCTTGAAATTGCTGACGAGTTTCCAGCACATGTTGTTGACGTAAGCGAACTTCCTGTTCGCGTTGCTGCCGTGCAGCGTACCATTGTTCTCTAAGAGACACAACTTAAGCTCCTTCCCGCTGTACTACATAAAAAATCACAAATCAGCTTCTTCTAACCATTACTTTTGAGCGGTATTACTGAAAATGCCTGCTACTGTGGTTTGGCAACAGGCAGATTAACTAAGGGTATATCAAAAGGGCAATTACCTGACTTATGCCAATTCTCTGTGAAGCTGCACATTATTTTTACCCTTCCTAACCTCCCCTTGGTAAGGGGAGGTGCCGCAGGCGGTGGGGTTCTTTCTATGCGTCTTCATATAGAAATGGTATTAAGCAGCCGGTACAGCAGCTTGAGCAGTCAAACCAACAGCTTCAGCATACTTTAAATATGTTTCTACTGATGCAATTACTATCCGTGCTTCTATTGCTAGGAGTTCGATCCCAACTAAGGATACCCGTACCCATAAATCAATAACAACACCCTTATCAAGAATACGATCGATTACCTCTGCTAAGCTCGAGGACGAGTTCACTTTTTCAACAGCCATGATAGATTACTCCATAATTTTGATAAATCCTTTAAAAACCTGTTGCTGAGATAGTCTACAAAACATACCTCAGTTTTATTTGGCAAGAAGCTTTACCAGGTTCAATGGCAGGTTTTTCTTCAGATATTTACAAATTGAGTAGTGTTTATTACTCGTAGTTATTATTGCGTAAATAATTCCAAATTACAATGTTATTTTTTTTTACTTAAACCTCATCCATCTTGAGAACTGGAGTTTCTTAAAGGAGATCCCAAAAATAAAATTTTCCCGCCCACTTCACTTACTTTACACTCGAAAATTAAAATTATACATCCTTTAGCTTACTACAAAAAGGGTATTTATTTATTGGAAGTTCCTAAAACTTCCTCTGGATTCTCTAGTTGTTCTCCCAAAGCGAACTCATGGCACAAACAGTAATAATTCAGTAGACCAAAAAGTGGGAAAAGTAGGAAAAGTAGGAAAAGTAGGGAAAGTAGGAAAAGTAGGATATTTAATATTAAATAGGTTGGCATGATAAAACCAAACTATATAAAAAAGATAAACTAGGCTAAAACCTTCCTGTCTCTTGCTTTTCATCCCTTCCTACTTTGTTTATTTGAACTACAAAATTTGACGCCGATTTACTTATATCTTCTTGAAAAACTCCAGTTCTCAAGATTGATGAGGTTTAATCTATTTCTCAAGATAGATAAGATTTAATATATTTTTATAAAACAGATATGATATGGTTTTTATGTTGTTATGTACTTGATCGATTTGAAGTGGAAGTGCTTTAATAAATCGAGCAAGTAACTATTTGCACAACTTCATTCAAAAAAATTTTGTCTACTGCTTGGATTTTGATTCTTTATTTACCTTGAAATTCATAAAGCTCTGCAAATATGAAATTCTTCAATTTTATCTACAAGAAAAAAAGGGAAAAAAGCATGAATAAACAAGTAAGCTCTATACCTACTGTTGATTTAGTGATCGTCATAGATACTAGTCCTTCGATGAAAGACGAAGCGCAAGCTCTAAGTAATGCTGCTATGAGTGCGATCGCATCTGCTAAATCTAATTGCCCAACAGAATTAAGAGTAGTTTGGTTAGGGATAGAAGGTATTTGGAAAGGGACAAACTTTGACCAAACAATCAGAGCTTATCTTACTCAGAAGTCTAAGGTATCTGAATCCAAACTCCGGGGTAGAAAAAGGGGAGAACTAAAGTCCGCAGGAGCGCAAGAAGATGCTGCTCGTGCCATTGAAGATATCTCAGAATACTTTGATTGGCGCGAAGGTGCAACACGAGCTATCTTTTATCTCGGCGATGAAGCATTAGAAGGGGGTGGAGATAAAATAGAGCAAAAGGATATTACCGCTGCTGATTTGGCTATCCAAAAAGCCAAATCAGCAGAAGTTACCGTTCACACCTATTTTGGAACTTCTAAGAGCAAGTATCAAGAAGGAATTAAAACTGAATACAGTAGAGTTGCAACCTCAACAGGTGGACAATCTTTTACAGATAAAGACGCTATCAATGGTTTTAGTACAATTTTAGAAAAAGTTATCTGTGGTAGTCGCACAGCTAAAACAATTAAGCTTAACCCAGGAGCAGTTTATATTCAAGATTGTGTCTCCAACCAATTAAGCAAACTTTATACTCTAGATTTAGTCACAGGTAAAGCTAACTTTATTGACGAGATAGTTACAGAAGTTAGTGACATTGCTTTTATCGGTTCTCAACTATATGGACTCGATCGAGACAAGGATAAGACCAGACTAGTTAAAATTGACCTCAATTCAGGTGATGCTACTGTAATTGGTGATATTGGCTTTGCTACATCTGGTTTAGCATATAATCGCCAGCGTCATACCCTCTACGCCACAACTGCTAAACAACTGATTAGTATTAATCTTGAAACAGGTAAAGGTACACCAGTAATAACGGTAGCCGGTAAAAACTACAACTGTAGCGAAGTTGCTTTTGACGCTGATGGCAAAGCTTATATTACCTTGATTAGTTACGACAAGAAGAAAGTATTAGCAAGCTGCAATCTTGATACAGGTGAAGTCAAAATTATTGGCGATATTGGCTTTGCCAATCTTACAAGTATGGAGTTTGTTGGTGATATTCTCTATGGCGTAACTGGTAACTTCTTTAAGTTAGGTAAAGACGGTCAATTAATCCGTATTGATACTACTACTGGTAAAGGAACTTTAGTTACCATAACCGATCCCATCGGTCGTTGGGCAGGTATCACTATTTATCAACCAGCTACGGCAGTAGTAACAAAAATCGCTCCAGAAGTAAACTCAAACGGAAAATCAGAAGAGACAAAACCTCAAGAAATTAAAGTTATCAAAGAAGAAAACATGAGTCTTTTAACCATCGATACTAAAAACAATTGTTACGTTATCAACCCCGATCGAATGAATCATCTGCAACAAAATGTTGCAACTTGCTTTACTTTTGAGAAAGGTACTTTTGATATCAAAATTACTAATGGTCGCTACAGCTATGCCCAGAGTAAAACAGAGGGTGAACCTTTTGTTTTACTCTGGATATATGGGGCTGATGGTAGTACATTTATCAACAAAAACACAGGTTTTGAAGTAGGTGCAACCTGGACAACCTTAAATGGATATAACGATAGTCTGAAGTTAGAAGTCAAAAAGAAAGCAGTTTTAAACGCCTTGTTTTTTGATGTCAACAATGCTGATAACAGCGGAGTTATTAATCTCTCTATTACTAGTAGCAAGCCATTTTTCAGCACTCAGACATTAACAGTAGACAGCAAACGCAATTGTTATGTGCTGGATGAAGCAAACTTGTCTAGCCTGAAACAATCTGGCTCCAATTTCATTGAATTAACGCCAGGAAATTATAAAATCAAAATTCGTGAAGGTAATGCCAGCTATTGGTTAGACAACAAGAAATTTAACCTAGAACCTTGGGCTTTAATTTGGGCCAAAGGCGGAAAATTTATTACAAAACTCACTGGTATTGAAGTTAAAGAAACTTGGTTTTCATTGAATGGTCAGAAAGACGAAGTAGTTTTAGAGGTCAAAGAAAAAACTACTTTATCAGGTTTATTTATTGACACCTACAAAGAAGATAACGAAGGACAAATTATTCTGGCAATAGAGCCAGTGAGTGCAACTGAACTGACCCAGAAGTATCAAAAGCAGGAGAATAAGGTAACTGTTACAACAGGATCTGTTACAAATATTAGAACAGAGTCCATAACAAATGGTACAACCGAAACTGTTACAAATATTCGAGGCTCAGGTGGATCTGTGAGTCGTGAAGCAGTGGGTACGAACGGTTCGAGCGAAACTGTTACAAATATCCAAGGTTCAGGTGGATCTGTGAATCGTGAAGCGGTAGGTGCGAACAGCTCGGTAGATTTTACCTTTCGTTTTAACGAAGACGAGTTTAAGAAGAAGTGGGAGGAGCAGTTACAGCAGATTGATGCATCTATTAATGTGATAGATGAAGCTGATGTGACGCTGGAGGCTAAGTATTGGGATCAGCTCGAAACTTGGTTGCTGAAGAACTACGAGAAGCACTTTAAGAATTTGGCTGTAGAAGTGGCAAAGGTCAGATTCTCGATGGATGCTTATATACAGCAGATGGAATTTAGTCTGAACCAGCATTTGCAAGGCTGGTCTGGCTACTTAGACAAGTTTGTGGAAGATAAGGTCAACGTTGAGATATCAAAGAAAATTAATCAGCAAATCAGCCAGTACGTAGACCAGACTTTTGAGCAAAGGATACGTAACAATGTTGGATTAATTATTAACAACATTGTCAATAAGCAGGAACTCAACCAGTACATCAATCGCCATGTCGATCGCCAAATCGACCAAAACTTAGAGGAAAAATTACGTAACAACGTTGGATTAATTATCAACAACATTGTTAATAAGCCAGAACTCAATCAGTATATCGATCGCCATGTCGATCGCCAAGTAGATCAAAGCTTCGAGCAAAAAGTACGTAACAACGTTGAATTAATTATCAACAACATCGTCAATAAGCCGGAACTCAA
>NZ_JAVRBQ020000135.1:0-26505 GCF_034531215.2 Nostoc sp. ChiSLP03a | reverse complement strand
CTGTCGCCTGACGATAATGAGCCAGTAGTTCTTCCGTACTCATGTGGTTAACGATCGCAATCCGTTTCGGCATAAGACGTAGATAGATACACTGCAACGATCCCAGCTTTATTATAAGTATTTATCCGAACTTGATATTATCCCACTGTTTAATTTAGGTGTACCCCAAATATAATAATTTTCTATTAAAGCGAGCTGTGTAAGATAATTATGAATAAGCTCATCAGTGATTTCAGGTCTAGTCTTAATTTTAACTTTTTATCAGAAAGAGGAAAGCCTTATAGAGACAAGGGAAGAAAGAGTTTTGTGTAACCCAGCTTGCCACCAGGCACCATCCAATCATCAATTCCTTAGTATTCGGCAGTTACACTACTTCACCTGACACCCTTGCATAAGTAGATTAGCTTTCGTCTTCATCATTTTCCGATTCGTGCAACAAAGCCTTTTTATAACTTCTTCAGGTCTCCATGTGGTTCGCCATGACTTTTAATTCTCAGTGGCGATGCCATGATATACACAACTCCCTCAACCAGTTCAGCTTTTCTTAAATGTGGCATTGCCTGATAGCGCCGCTCAAATTCGTAGCGAGATAAGCGATCGCCATTTTCCAAAGGTAAAACTGAAATAACTTTTTTAGGAGGTGCAACCATCCCTTCGTCCTCTTTACCCAAATTGTCCAAACTGAATCCAAATATTCTAATTTGGCAGTGCTGCATCCATTTTACTACCGCACATGAAAAAGCTCTTGTGCAGCGATTAGGGGTTTAGCCCACAAGGGACGTTATACCATTTTGGATTTTAGATTTTGGATTGGGAATTACCTTGGTGTGTCTGGTTTGATGTGAATCCATCTATTAGTGTTGGCATAATAATTAAAAGCAAAAACCCACACTGCACCCAATCAAGGAGTCAATGTGGGTAATTTATTCCTGTAACGGGAATGTAGTTAGCGAAACATACTACTAACTGAAGTATCTTCATGAATTCGCCAGATAGTTTCTCCCAACAGATTAGCTACTGACAGCACCACTAGTTGTGGAAAACGATTGTTTTCTGGTATGGGAATGGTATTGGTGACAATAACTTCCTCAAACAAACCACTAGACAACCGCTCCATTGCTGGTGGAGAGAATACCGCATGAGTTGCACAGGCATATACCTGACGCGCTCCTTCTTCACGCAGTAATCTCGCTCCTTCTGCGATGGTTCCCCCAGTGTCAATCATGTCATCCACTAACACTGCTGTTTTACCTTTAACATCGCCAATGATATTTAACACTTCAGCAACATTATGTGCCTGACGACGTTTGTCAATAATCGCCAGTGGAGCATCATCCAGTTTTTTTGCAAATGCCCTAGCTCGTGCTACACCACCAACATCGGGAGAAACAACTACCAGATCGGGCAGTTCTTTGCTTGCTAGATAATCCAGCAATACTGGTGAACCATAAACATGGTCAAAGGGGATGTCAAAATACCCTTGAATCTGAGCCGAGTGTAAATCCATTGCGAGAACGCGGTTGGCACCTGCTTCCACAATCAAGTTAGCAACCAGTTTGGCGGTTATTGACTCTCGTCCTGCCGTTTTGCGATCGGCACGAGCATAACCATAGTAGGGAATTACTGCCGTTACCTGTCGCGCAGAAGCTCGACGACAGGCGTCAACCATAATCAATAATTCCATCAAATGATCGTTGACGGGTTGACAACATGGCTGGATTAAATAAACATCACAACCTCGAATCGATTCTTGGATTTGAACGTAAAGTTCTCCATCCGCAAATCTTTTGCGAATCATTGGTCCCAAGTCCATGCCCAGATAACGAGCGACTTCTTGAGACAGTTGTAAATTGGCAGAACCAGAAAACAGCCGCAGGCGATGATTATCGTTCAGTCCTGTTGCAGATGGTTGCACTTTGAAAGTTGCAGAACTGAGCACAGCAGATCCTCTATGTGCATTCATAGTAATATTATCATTAGAGATTTAATAGATTTAACCAAGAAATAGCCTAAAAAAACATCTGTAAGTTTTGTTGAAGCTTCCATACAAAATTTAAACATTTTTCCATGAAATTATTATTCGCTACTTATCTAGTCTTCTTGGCAAACAAGCTATTCATAGCTTAACTGACATCAAGTCGATGCACTAGGTCTATAGTTCAATTTTTTGGTTGAGGTAAATAAGCCTAATTGCTTAAACATTATTGGTGTGCTAAGTTCTTATAATTACCTCATTGATAGCTGACAGTAAAGCATTGACAACTTTAGTTGATATTAAAAAGTTTGTTCTCACACAGTATAGCACTTGTAACTAAGTAGTCAAAAAGTAGCCTATTACTCTATAGTCTACGCATTGACAAAAGTGACAATTATTATAAAGCCTAAAAAAAGCTAGCAGTGGACAAAATTTATCCACGCACTAGCAAGTTTTTAGATAAAGATTAAATAAAGATGTTTTTTTGATACTTAATCTTACTTAACACAAGTAAGTTCATTTAAGTAATCTATTGTAAATATTTTTACTTAAAAGATTTTAGTTGAATATCATTGATATTGAATTTGTCTGCGAACATCCTGTCAATTAGAAGCTACGAATCACATCTGAACTAGTTAGTGACCGTATTATTGCTGAGATAAAATTAGTACTTTTGGGTATGCTTGATTTTTGAGTGGTTGCGATCGCTCTACTTGGGTGCAGCGAGAACTGCCTCTGCCCAGCGATTCAAACGAATCGTAATTTTGGATGTTGGGCTAGCGCCAAGGGGGTCTCCCCCATGAGCGACTGCCGTCGCAAAGTAAAGCGCAGAGGTACGCAGAGATTTGTACCTCAGCAGACTAGGAAACGCTATAACACTATTCTTTATAAAGACGCTCGCTACCTATTTTATTGTGCAGAAGCTTGGCTTACACAAGCACAGTTAGCCGATTGCAATTTTTTATTTTTCCACAGGATTGATTGAAAAAGAGATGAGTGATTTGTATAACTTCGATTCTCAAGTTAATTTTGAATATTTCAAAATTTATCGTTTTCTCAGGCAGAGAAATTGAATTGAGGAGTTATGCAGTAGGAAACAACCTTGCTCTGGTAGAGTCTACTTGTTGAGTATAGTAGAATATTGCCGCAGGTAACTGTCCGTCCCCTCTTGGACTTAATCTTTGTGGGTGACTTCCTCCTCAGTTGCTACTACACTCAATCAACCGATCATGCAACCACCGATTACAGTTGGCACTGTCTTGCAAAACCGTTACCGCATAATTCAAATTCTCGGACAAGGAGGATTTGGTAGAACCTATCTGGCAGAAGACCAGAGGCGCTTTAACGAACTTTGCGCGATCAAAGAATTGAATTCAACAGCAAGGTCGGCTTTGAATTGGGAGAGGGCACAAGAGCTTTTTCACCGAGAAGCTGCCATTTTATATCAAATCGAACACCCACAAGTGCCGAAATTTCGGGAAAGATTTGAGCAAGACCAACGCTTATTTTTGGTGGAGGACTACGTTGCAGGTCAGACGTACCGCACTCTGCTGGCTGAACGTCAAGCTGTGGGTAAAACTTTCACAGAGGCTGAAGTATTGCAGCTGATAGAGTTGTTGTTGCCTGTTTTAGAGCATATTCACAGTCGAGGAATTATTCACCGGGATATCTCGCCAGAAAACATTATTTTGCGAGATAGTGATGCGAAACCTGTGTTAATTGACTTTGGGGTAGTGAAGGAACTGGCAACGCGTTTACAATCGCCAAATAATCCCCTGCCAGAAAGCACCGTGGGAAAATTAGGCTACTCTCCCAGCGAACAAATGCAAACAGGGGGAGCTTATCCTAGTAGTGATTTGTATGCATTAGCGGTAAGCGCGATTGTTTTGCTGACTGGTAAAGAACCAAAGGATCTATTCGATCAAAACCAACTAACTTGGAATTGGCAGCGGTGGGTAAAAGTGAACCCGCGATTTGCTCTAGTGTTGAATCGAATGTTGAATCATATACCGAGCGATCGCTATCAAAGTGCTACTAGTGTATCTCAAGCACTACAACCTTTACACGAAGTCAGTCCTCCGAATGTGAATGTGTCTAACTTGCAAACAATGGCAGTTAGTCGCCGTCCTGACTTAGTAGCACCAGCAACTTCGCCCAAGAAAACCGCTCCTGTAATTCCATCAAGTCCCACAAACTCAATTTTGGATAATCCGTTAGCGATCGCCGCAATTGCCATTGGTGTAGTGATCGTAGCAGGATTTGGTTCTTGGGCATTAGTCAGTTCCATCCGCAGTCAGTCAAAAACATCAGATGAGACGCTTCCACAAAATTTCCCTTCACCAGTAATTTCTGGTGGTACTACATTCACACCGACACCGACATCTATACCCACACTGACACCAACACCGACATTAACACCAACATCCACACCTACTAACGATCGCCCTGTTATATCTACTAAGCGCCTCAAGCTTACAACATCTAACCCGATCGCGGTTGAAGGTACTCTCAAAGCAAATCAAATCATCCAATACAGCTTTTTTGGACGAGAAGGCACTAAATTAAATACGTCTATTGACCCAGGAAGCAGCATTTTGCTAACAGTCTTAAGTCCCAATGGACAACCAATTGAGAATACTGCCCAACAAGTCACATTTTATCAAGGCACATTGTTGGTTACTGGTAGATATACTATTGAGTTAACTCTGCTTTCAGGAGTTGCCGAAAGCAATTACAATCTCAATGTTGCATTAGAAAAACCAGTCAAACCAATTTCCACAGAGACACCTTTGCCAATTCCCACAGAGACACCTTTGCCAATTCCCACAGAAACACCCTTGCCAATTCCCACAGAGACACCTTTGCCAATTCCCACAGAAACACCCTTGCCACTTCCGACCATTACTGAAGCGCCGACTTTGCCGCCGACTGATGGAACCCAACCATTTTCTGGCCAAAGAAATTAATGTTAAACACACTACTGATTACTGGAACTGATACAGAAGCTGGTAAAACTGTTTTAACAACAGCGTTAGCAGCTTATTGGCAAAAATATTATCCGCAGCGTCGCTGGGGAATTATGAAACCGATTCAATCGGGGATTGGCGATCGCGAGTGGTATCAAAAGCTATTCGTGCTAGAACAATCTGCTGAAGAAATTACACCTTTATATTTTCAAGCACCTCTGGCTCCTCCCATAGCAGCAGCAAAGGAAAATCGCCAAGTAGATTTAGCACTTGTGTGGCAAGCTTTGTCTAAGTTGCGATCGCAGCGTGATTTTGTACTTGTAGAAGCCTTGGGAGGGTTAGGTTCGCCAGTAACTGAAGAATTAACGGTAGCTGATTTAGCGGGGGAATGGTGTTTACCAACAATATTGGTAGTCCCAGTGAGATTGGGTGCGATCGCTCAAGCAGTGGCGAATGTAACATTAGCTAGACAATCGCGCGTCAATCTCAAAGGCATTGTTTTGAACTGCGTACAAAGACGAACGGATGCAGAAATAGCCGACTGGACACCATCTCAATTGATTCAATCACTCACTAACACGCCAGTTTTAGGCTGCTTACCTTATCTAGATAACCTGACTGATTTAGATAAACTTGCTCAAATAGCATCAGATTTAGATTGGGAAACACTAATACCAATTCAAAATTCAAAATGACGCTCGCGGACTCGCTTGCCGCCGGCGCTAACAAAATTCAAAATTAAGAAAGCCAGACACAACAAAGGTATGTCCGTATGTATCTGTTGCATTCTTTTTTCAAAGTGGTATAACACTTGAGAATGATTTAAATTGACATTACCGAAGGAAGGCAGGGGAGAAATCAATTCAAAATTCAAAATTCAAAATTCAAAATAAAAGAACTTCTGCCTCTTGCCCCCTGCCTCCATCCTAAATAGCTTTCATTGACAGACTGACAATGAATGTCGCCCCTTGTCCAATTCCTGGACTTTCGGCTAATACTGTACCACCGTGTAATTCTACCAAGTGACGGACGATCGCTAACCCTAATCCTAGTCCGCCATGCGATCGCGTGCTGGAACTGTCAGCTTGACGAAAGCGTTCAAATACATGGGGTAGGAATTCGGCAGCAATTCCCGCGCCCGTATCACTCACGCGAATTTGCACGTAAGATTCAATGCACTCTAATTGCACATCAACCCTGCCGCCCTTGGGTGTAAACTTGACGGCGTTGGAGAGCAAATTCCACACAACCTGTTGCAAGCGGTTGGCATCGCCCACAACTATCTCCACTTTCGGGTCGAATTTACATTTGATGCTAATCTCTTTAGCCTGGGCTGCTGGATACACAGTATCAATTGCCGCCTCTACAAGCGATACAAGTTCAACCCGCTCCCTCCTTAAATGGAGTGTGCCTCTAATAATTCGCGATACATCGAGAACATCTTCAATTAGTTGTGTCAGGGATCTAGTATTACGTTCAATTGTCTCTAGTGCCCGGCCAGTAGTAGCTAGATCGAAGTTGCGAGTTCTAAGTAGCTGTGTCCAGCCCAGTATAGCATTGAGGGGTGTACGGAGTTCGTGGGAGAGTGTGGCGAGAAACTCATCCTTCATTCGGTTTGCAGTTTCGGCATCGGCGCGTGCTGCTTGTTCGCGTTTCAGCAGTTCTTCGCGTTCTTGCTCTGCTTGCTTGCGATCGCTAATATCAATCATGAACCCATGCAGTAACTGTGGGCCATTTTCATCCCGCACTACATTTACAATGTCATATAGCCAGACAACTCTGCCATCAGCAGCCAACATTCTGTATTCAAATTCGTAATTATTTAGTGATAGAGAAGATTCTTGGCAATACTGAATAGCCCACTGCCGATCTTCTGGATGCATATTTTTTTCCCAGAAATTATCGGTGTACCAGTTTGACGATGGATAGCCTAGAATCTCAACGGTTTGTGGCCCTACGTAAGTAAAATTCCCAGTATTGGCATTTACCTCCCAAGGAATCACGCGGACTTTTTCGGTAAGTGTTTTTAACCGTTTCTCGCTTTGTTTGAGAGCTCTTTCTGCTAACTTGTGAAGTGTAATATCTGTGACAAGGGCAACAAATCCTGCAACTTTTCCCTCCTGACTGAACTGAGGAATGTAAGTGACATTCACGTAACGGTTTGTGCCATCTTTATCGGGTAATTGGGTTTCGTAAGTTACTTGCTCTCCTGAAAGTACTGCTTCTACATAAGGAAGAATAGACTGATAAACCGACTCTCCCAAAATTTCTCTAATATGTTTACCAGAAATTTCGGAAGCAGGAAGCTCATACCAGTCTTCATATTCTTTATTATTAAAGCGATAACGCTGCTCGCTATCAACATAAGAAATTTTGACGGGCACAGCATTGGTAATTAGGCGCAGTTCATCTTCTCGTTGACGGAGTGCTGCTTCGGCTCGTTTGCGTTCTGTGATGTCGCGTTGAGTTCCCCACGCTCTCACTAAAAACCCATTTTCGACAATTCCCACTAGATTATTCAAAAAATATTTAGAATTACCTTGCTTATCTATTTCATGAGACTCGGCATCAATTAGTCGGTAGTTAGAACGGATAAAGTTACGCAGGTATGCAATATTATGTGGATCGGAGGCAACAAGAAAGTCTCCTAATCTGACACCGATAATTTCTTCGGCACGAGAACAGCCATACATCTGTGCCATAACATTATTGCATTCTGCCAAGTAAACATATTGGTAAAAATGTTGAATTTGTTCATCTTCTGGACAATCTAGCGAAATTGGTACTTCCAGTTCGATGCACCAAATACCTTCTGAACTCTGCTCTAAAAAAGTGCGGTAGCGTTCTTCGCTTTTAGAAAGGGCAAGTTCTGCTTGTTTGCGTTTGCTTATATCAATCACAAAAGAAATAAGATCATTTTGGTTATTTTCTAATAAAGCAGAATCTAACAGAACAGGAACGCGGCTCTTATCTTTGCGGATGTATTCGTTCTCAAAAGGCTGACACACGCCTTTAGTTTTGAGTTCTGCGATTGCACTGTTGTTAGTTTCAATATATTCTGGTGGGATCGTGTCGTGCCATCTGACTCGTCCTGCTAGCAAATCCTCCTGAGAATAACCTACCATTCGTAAAAAAGCATCATTAGCTTCTGCGTAGGCGTAGCCCGCCGTAGGCATCGCCCCGTCCATATTGGCTACAATTACCCCAATAATGTTGGACTCTACCAACCTTTTAAATCTGGCTTCGCTCACCTGTAGTTTCTGCAAACTCGTTTGAAGATGTTGTTTGGCAGTGCGTAATTCTGAGTTCAGCAAGTTAATAATTGTTGTCACCAGCACAAACAAGCATAAGCGCAGTATGTTGTCAAGACTTGCAACCAAGAGCGAAAACACTGGTTCTAAGAAAAAGTAGCTGACGGCTAAAGTAGACAAAGCAGTAGCCAGTAACCCTGCTTCCATACCGCCATACCAAGCACTAACCGCCACGGCAGCAAAAAATAGCAGAAAAATACTTGGTTTGAGTAGTGGCTGTAGCAATAGTGTTAATAGCAATACGCTACCAACAGCCAATAGTGCCACAACATAAGGCGCTAGAAGGGAACGTGTTACTCTCAATGTCGCTTCTCCTTTTATGCAGCTAGCTAAAAGATTATTCCCAAAATCAGCTAGAAAATGCGTAGGCGTAGCCCGTCATAGACAATTTTAAAAGCATATATTTTGCCTTCTAATTGTGAATTTACCCAAAGAAAAAAAGTAATAAAAGTCAACCCAGGTATTAATATAATCTGCGCCTGCAATTACAGATGTTTCAGCATGTAAAATTCGGACAGGTTATTGTTGGTTTACCATAGGACATTCCGTGACTAATGAGCGCATCTAGTTGGGTTTTGTCGGAGTTAGTTGGATGAATCATGCACTTTTTGCGTTATTAGTAATCAAGGGAGTGGTGGGATAAGGGAGACAAGGGAGATAAGGGAGATGAGAGAGAATAACTGTTAACTCCTAACTCTTAACTCTTAACTCTTAACTCTTAACTCCTCACTCAGCACTCAGCACTCAGCATTCAGCACTCTCAAATGGCTCGTACCCCTACATTAAATTTTGATCGTGGCACATTAATTTTGCATCCACCACCACGCGGTAAAGGTTGGATGGACTATGCTACGTGGGATGATAGAGTTGAAAAATTCCGCATCCCAGCAATTAGATACCGATCGCTAGTGGAAGCACTACAAGCGGAAGATGTGAATTTTATCGATGAGGCGAAGCAATTTTATCCTGTAGATTTGGTTCCTACTCTGGAAATGGAACCTTATTCTCACCAGACTGAGGCGCTAGCAGCTTGGAAACTGGCGGGTAGGCAAGGGGTGGTTGTGCTTCCCACGGCGGCGGGAAAGACTTATTTGGCGCAAATGGCGATGCAGTCAACGCCACGCACGACGCTGATTGTAGTACCAACTTTGGATTTGATGCATCAGTGGTATGCACATTTAGTAGCGGCTTTCCCCGATGCTGAGGTGGGATTACTAGGAGGTGGTTCGCGGGATCGAACGGCAATTTTAGTTGCAACTTATGATAGTGCCGCAATTCACGCTGAGACGTTAGGAAATCAATATGCGTTGATTGTTTTTGACGAATGTCATCATTTACCCACAGATTTTAATCGGGTAATTGCTGAATATGCGATCGCACCTTATCGCCTGGGACTCTCCGCAACACCGGAACGTACTGATGGCAAGCACGCTGACTTAAATATCCTCATTGGTCAAGAAGTATATCGCAAACGTGCTGAAGATTTGGCAGGGAAGGCGTTAGCAGAACATGAAATTGTCCAAATTAAGGTAAAGTTATCGCAACTTGAGCGGGAAAGATACAACCAGTTAATTCAAACCCGCAACGACTTTTTGAAGCAATCAAAGATTTCTTTGGGGAGTTTGCAAGGTTGGCAAATGTTCGTGCAAATGAGTGCTAGATCGCAATCTGGACGTAGGGCAATGTTAGCGCATCGAGAAGCGAAAGATATCGCTTTGGGTACTGATGGAAAGTTGCGAATTCTGATTAATTTATTAGCAGAACATTATCCATCACGAATTTTGATTTTTACAGCGGATAATGCGACGGTTTACCGCATTTCTCAAGAGTTACTCATTCCGGCAATTACTCATCAAACTCCTGTGAAAGAACGGCATGAGATATTAACCAAGTTTCGCGAGGGTAAATATAATACTTTGGTTGCTTCTCATGTGTTAAATGAAGGTGTTGATGTCCCGGCGGCAACTGTTGCAATTATTTTATCGGGGACTGGTTCGGCTAGGGAGTATACTCAGCGGTTGGGTAGGGTTTTACGGAAGGGAAATATTGAGAATAAGCAGGCGATTTTGTATGAGGTAGTGGCAGAGGATACGAGTGAAGAGGGGACTTCGGCTAGGCGGAGAGGGGAAAGGAAGGCAGGGGGAGCAGGGGAGGCAGGGGAAGCAGGGGGAGAAAAAGAAAAGAAAGGGAAGTTACAGGTTGTGTATGGGAGTGGGAAGGAAAGGAGTTTGAAGGCTGCGGAACAGTTAGAAATTAATTATTCAACCGGAAGTTCAAAATCTAAAATCCAAAATTCAGCAGATGTTACCGACAGATTTACTGATGCATCGCCAAAACGGGGAGGAGATCATCCCGAAGAGACTGAAGATTGATCGAGCAACTTCGGAGTTGGCGATTGAGTTAATTAATTCTTTTCAATCAGCAGTGGGGAAGACTCAAGGTATGCTTGAGCGACAACTAACTGATTTTGAAGGAGATTCTACAGATTATCGGGTGAAGCGGGGGTTAGCTTATATTCTCAAAAGTAGTTTTTGCACTTTTGAGGTAGTTAGTCCTTTGGAACCACAAATGTTAAGAGAACGGATATTTTCGTTGGCTGCAAAGTCTGTTTCAAGTCGGGAATCGACACAAGTTACTTTGAGTAAAATTGCTGATGAGTTAACTCAAGAACTTGAGCGGGAAGTTTTATTGGAACAGGTTCGGAATGGACTATATGCTGATTTATCTGAGAATAAGATTTTGACAGTGTTTGATGCACCAACAGCGCCAGATTTATTAAATAGATATAACTTATCTCAGGTGCAAGGTGTGTTTTATAAGGCCAGTCAATTGGTGTTAAATGCTCACCGGAATGTTCCCGGAGAATATAAGTTGTTATTTCGCTATTTAAAATTGTTTCAATTGATGGCTTATATTGAAGGTGATGCTGACCACGGGTTTACAATTACCATTGACGGCCCGACTAGTTTATTTAATCCTAGTACACGATATGGGTTAGCGATTGCTAAACTTATTCCGGCTTTACTTCACGTTACTAAATGGAGTCTTTCTTCGATTCTTCAAACCCGTGACGCTTACACAAATACTTGGAAAACTGGACGTTTTACTCTCAATTCTGAATGTGGTTTGGTATCCCATTATCCACCAGGTAAGCCCTACGATAGTATGTTAGAAGCATCTTTTGCTGATAAATGGGATGCATTGAAAAGTGGTTGGGCACTAGAGCGAGAAGTTGATTTGATACCGATTCCTGGTAGTGTGATGATTCCTGATTTTCGCTTGGTGCATCCTGATGGACGCACCTTCTTGTTAGAAATTGTTGGTTATTGGCGACCAGAATATTTACAAAAGAAGTTTTCTCAGGTGCGACGGGCTGGACGTGATGATTTGATTTTGGCAATTTCCGAGCGACTTAATTTAGAAAAGGCGGGAGTAAAATTAAATGATGTCCCCGCCAGAATTGTTTGGTTTAAAGATAAGTTATTGCCAAAAGCTGTGTTAGCTGTGATGGATTGAACAAGGAAAAATGACTGGGTAAATCATAACTAATTTATGCGGAGATGATATAATTTTTTAAACCCAAAATGTAACTTTTACCGATTGATTTGGCAATAAACGCGGATCTTCTCCACGAGATATAGCTGCCATAATTGACTCGACAAATATATGAATTGTGTCCGCAGGCGTATTATAAAATTGTGTCCCGTATTTAGCGATCGCTTCTCCCTGAATACCCAAAATTTCCACATCTTGGCGGATAATGTGTTGAGCAGTCCACCGCACAAAGGGACGTGCTAACTTATTCCAAATACCATAGTTATAGGTGACATCGGTGTAAACCAGAGTTGAATTATCGGTTTCTGGAATAGATTGACTGGTAATGAACAAATGGCGATTATGTGCCATTTTATATTCCACAGAGGTAATATTTGGCATATAAAAGCGATCGCTATGTTTGATCTCTGCACCCTGCAAATTCAGAAAACGGCTGTACCATCCCAAATTACTGTTTTCGTTGCGATACTCCACCAAAACCGAACCATGACAGCGTTCTACAGTCATCTCTAACTTTTGTTGGCGGGAAGTACGGAAAACACCAGGATGAACAAAAGCCGTATGGGGAATATCAATAAAGTTCTCTGCACAATTAGTCACATTGTTAGCAAAACGGTTAATTACCCGCACCGTCTCCCATCCTGTTTGTTGGTAGTGAGGCATAGAAAAGGGTTCAATATTAAGATTTGGGGCAACACTTGGGGTATCAGCTAACCGCACATAAACATAGCCATCTTGTTCTTTGGTAGCGTAACACTTGGCTCGACGCTGTGGGGAAGGTTTGAAATCATCTCCTTCGGCTGGAACAGCAATCACGTTTCCAACTCTGTCATATACCCAACCATGATAGGGACATTGTAAAGCTCCGTCACAAATTTTACCTGATGATAGACGGCTATTGCGGTGTAAACAGCGATCGCGCAAAGCTACGGGTTGTCCATCTTCACCGCGAAATATCGCTAACCATTCTCCTAAAACGGTGCGTGATAATACCTTGTTAGGTTGTAACTGTTCGCTGAGTGCGACAACATACCAGAAATCTGCAAATTGCATGGTAGGTGGTGGGGAGAATATAAAAAGAGTTATGCGTTATTTCGCAAAACCTGAAATGGTGGATTATTGGTTTCCCATAGGCGAATTTCCGAGTAAAGCTGTGTTTCGTAGAAGTAAATTTCTTCATAAGCAAGTAGTAAAATTCCCTCAAGAGTGTTCTTACTATCATCACTATTGGGTTTAACATCAATAGCTGGGTTAGAACCAATAGCCTTCCGTAAACCGATTGAGAGAATTTCTACTAAATCATGACCACGGCACACTTGCCAAGGATCATGGCTACTGCTTTTCTTGTTTGTTAGTCGTTTTTGTATATCTTCATTTGTCAATGAGTAAGCTTGGGATTTATTTATTACTTCTGTAATCAGTTTAAGTTCATTAATTTTCAAAGTTTGGCTATCAACAAATTTGCTGAATTCAATGCCATCAAATTTCAAGTTTAATCCATCAGATTGAGATACCCAGACCAAATAGCCAACTGACATACCAGATTCAAGCAATGCGCTTCTTAAATCTCGACCAAACTTGATAATTTTCTCCTCTGAACCAAACAACGTAATCACCTTATCAAAGGCAAGAGAGTTGATCAGCATCGTTTCGAGGTCATGAGTATCGGTGCGGAGTAAATTAGGAATTGTGACTGGTGTATTTTGTAGGTGGTCAAAATCTGCATCAACAATTGCTAGAATTCCCTGAAAATTTGATGTTTCCAAAATTGCTAAAATCTCAATAGCACACTGCTTACTGGATGGTTTTCCCGCAGTAATTTCTAAATGACAAAGTTTTTTATCAACAAATCGTTCATAAAAAACTTTGTCAGAACTTCCTTCTACTAATAAGAAAGCTCCTGAATAAGTCTGTCTCAATTGTCGAATTTTGTTAGCAACACGGTCAACGGTCAGAAATTCTCTCATTTTCCTAGACCTTTCAATTCAACCGTTAAATCCCAGCGATCTTGAATGATATCTGGTGAATGAGTAGCCAGAAGAATATCTAAATCAGCAAGCTTGGTAATTTCTTGCAAGTCCTTTAAAAATTGCACTTGCCAGCCTACATGAAGAGATAACTCGGGCTCATCAATCAAGACTAAGGAATTAGGCTGAACTTTAAATAGTAGTTCATATAAAAGAACTAGCTCATGTTGTTCACCCGATGATAAATCAGTTGGTGATAGAGTTTTTGAATCAGATAATGAGGAATTGTAAAGTGTTGTAAACCTAAAACCCTTTTCTTTGCTAAAATTTACTTCTTTATAGGAAAATTTATTGTTAATAATCTTCTTCAATAAATTAATTTTAGTCGCTATTTCAGTAAAAACATCTAGCTTTTTTTCCACATCATCAACATATACTGATAAAGCATTTTTGGTACTTTCATCTATGTCTTGTGGTTGAATTTGAAACTCTGAATCTTCATCTTGATCTAAAAGACCTACTTCTATAAGACGAAAACGAGTTTCTTCAAGTTCATTGAGTTGATTACGCAGTTCTTCCTCTGTTAAATCTGGTGATGACTGTTGTTTTACTACCCTCATGGGAAAAGTTCTATCAAGAGATTGAGAGATTGTGCCATATTCCTTAAACTTATCTTGCATGAGTTTGGCAAGTTCATCAGAATATGCGGATACAGTTGACAACATTGAAGATGTTCTGTCATCTGATTTGGAACGGCGATTAGGAACGAAGTTTAATAAACGTTGCGACTCTATTAAGCGAACATGGATCTTGTTCTTTAATTTTCCTAGCCAATCAGGTTCTTTTTGTGATTTAAAATCTAAGGGTAACAAATTATTAAAACGTTCTAAAACTTCATCTAAAGAAAGAATTTCTTTAGTAGGAGTATAGAGCCATTTCCTAATTGCTATTCGTTCCAATCCTGGGATAAAATCATCTAAAATACTTATTGGAAAATTTTCCATGTCAGGGCGAAGCTTTGGCTCAAAATTCACTATATCTTCATTTGTATTATGAAAAGTAAAAATAAAGTTTTTCTCTATTTTTTTTGAATCATCAGCATTTTTTATGATCTCAACATTACTATCATCATCAAAATCGACTCGAAAATTTCTGAAGGGAATACTTCGCAACTCTGAATATCTGGAGTTAAAAAATCCATTCAAAATTCTCAATATTGCTGTTTTTCCAAAACCGTTCGGTCCATGAATGACAGTTATTCTATCATCTATATTCAACGGAATTAGATGGTCAAAAATTCCAAATAAGCTGCTAACGGAAATTTGCTTAATTCGCATAATCATTAAGTCCTATCTTTGAGATCGTGCAATGCTACAGTGTATCTATCATTACTGGAAAATAAGGTTTTCTAATTCGCTTTTAGTAGGTAAAAATTAAATAGTATTGGGTAATAAAAATAACTAATTGGCAATGAAATCCGATATAATATCTAACTTGCTAGAGAGATTGAAGATTTTAAATATAGCTCGATTTCCACCGCTAGAAAGTCACTAAACGTATCATGACTTTTGACAAAATAAGGCTCTTGCTGCCCTTCGCAATATGAGTAAGTTGGTGGATTATCACCTTCTGAAAGCCTGAAAAAGCTAAACTGATAACCCTGGTGCATGAAAAATACAAAAGCATCCTCTGGCAAAGCTTCAGGAAAATTATTCTCTACCAAAAGTTGTTTAGCCCATTCTTGAATTTGCGGTAGATGTTGGTAAAAGCAATTTGAACCACGCAAAAACTTCCCTGCACCATGCCCCATCAACTTGAGAAAGTCTTTGTAATTACTGGGCAAAGTAATACCTTGTTGTTGCTCAAATTGAATTATTTCCAAATTTGAACATGGTGAAAGCTGATTATCGTTAAAAATAAGCTGAAGTGGTTCGGGTAAATTGCGAATTGACATTTATACCGACTCCTTTACGCAATGTTTCCGTGATATATATTTAGCTGAATGTTCGGGAAAGTTTGCCTAAACTGCTTAATGACATACTCACACGAATCACATGGCTCTCTTTCAGTGAATAACTCAATCTTACTCTTTACTTCTCTATTATTTGTATATTTTTGGGCGATTGCTTCTAATATTTTGTATTCTGAATCTAAGTCTCTTCGGTGGCCGGTAACTTCAAAGGTTTTTAACATCGGTTGAGTCGGTAAAACAACCGCTCCCTCTCGTAATAGCTTACCACTAAAGGCGAATAGCTCGGTAAACGTCTCATCTAGCCATACTCTAGCAATAGCAACATTTCGGGCTGGTGCTGGCACGTTACAAGTTTTACGAATTTCTGCGACGCGCTTTAACCAATCCATACTTGCTCTTTTAATTGTTTTTAAATCACCATCTAAATCTTACGAATTTGAACATTCTCTGTAACATCAACCTGACAAGCTAACCGTGCATGAGGATAATTAGCTGCTAACGTCTCCAACATTTCCTGTTCATCAGGTTGAGGAGGAGGAATATCACCAATAACCTCAACCAAACAAGTGCCACAAATACCAGTCCGACAACCAAACAAAACAGGTGAATTCTGAACCGTGAGATGTTCAGACAAACTTTGATGACATTCCAAAGTTATAGAAACAAAATCACTTCCTGGAAACGATATCTTACAAAAATCAGCCATAATACGCAATAATTTTGCCTAAACAACACTCTTCCATTCTTCTGTACGTCTCTGCGTCTCTGTGTGAGATAAAAATAAATTACTTTGGTGTTCAAAACCTTGAAAAGCCCTTTGTTGAGTCGCCAAATATCGAGAAATTGAATTAGTAGCCATCAGTGACATATCTCGATTACGTTGCCAAAGATAATCGAGTTTTTCAATATACACTTGATAAGATTTCATCGCCTCCTGATGAGTTAAAAAACTGCGGTGTAATCCTTCCGATTCCTCGGTAAAACAACGCCGCATCATTTCTTTAGCATCTTTGTCACTCATACCAAAAATAGGCGATCGCAACACCCGATAAATCTTGCCATACAGCGCCGGATCGTACCAAAATATCCCGTTAATCGCCGCCGAAAAATGAAAATGATCGCGCTGACATCCTAGCAATCCTAAATTAGCCACCAGTCGCTCAAATGCAGTTGGGGGCTTAAGACAAGTGATAACATCGTGAGATATAATTGTCGAACTATTGAAGTGAAAACTTTCATCCATGAAGTGATAATAGGAAACTTTAGCAGGAATTGGAGCAGTTTCAGGATGGGGATGTTTTTGATAATAATTGCTGAGTTTGTGCTGTACTAACTTGCCATTTAGCGTCCGCACTCCCCGGACTGTAAAATACTGACAAGCCAAAAAAGTATTATTCGCAGAAATCAGCCCAAAGTATTGAAGTTGAATTTTTTTCCACCAAGTTTTTAGAGCATTGGTGTCAGCATAAACCATCGTTTCTGTAAAGGGGCCGCGCATGGGGTAGGTAAAGATAAGTTCCCCAAATAACGCGTGTTCAACCTGTTTGGCAATTGTGCGGAAAGCGTTAATGTGCGATCGCTCTTGAGAAGATTCCAAGTCTAAGGTATCGCAGATTAAGCGAAAATCTTCTTGGGCGTAAAGTCCGGCTGCACTGGTTTGATTGAAAAAGATAGTTGCAATTTCCGCAGAAACAATTTGTGAGTAGTAAGCTACCCAGTAAAGTTGATTCAAAATTATACGCTGATGTTGGCTGGACTGTTCCCATAAAGGTGTACCGTATAGCAGGGAAAACTCTTCTGGGTTCCAATACTCGTTTCGACAATCTTCATAGCGAAAATTGGTGACAGCTTCATCCATTAAAGCAGTATGGTCTTGCTGTTTGTTGCGAGTGTGGTTAATTTGTAATTTGCGATGAATAGTTTTTTCCATATTCGTTTTTATTTCACGCAGAGATAAGATTGAGATTTATTACACACATTGATGGGCGGGGAGTGGTTCAAAGGCTCCGCGTTCTTCTAAATTTTGCACGATAGACTGGGCTGATGTTCCCCCCATGAGCGATCGCAATATTTGTAATCGGGTTCCACTGTGGGTTTCGGTATCCAGTTCTTCTAAAATTTGGATTTTTTGCGATCGCATCAGATGTCCTTTCACTTGTTCGATTGCTTTTAGTAAGCTTTGCGGCCCCACCTGTACCATAAACAAAAACTGTGCCAATATATCAAGAATTGTTGTTTGACTGAATGCTGAAACAGTAATTTGATTAAACAAGGTAGTTCCCGTGGCGTGATGACGGGATTCAGATTGTAAAAAACTGGCAAAAAGTTCTGCTAAAACTGGATAGCGGCATTCCTTTGCTAAACGCCGATAATGGCTTAAACCCCATCCTTCTAAAACGACTTGCAGCACAAACAACAAAACTGTTTTATCTGCACTTTCAACTACTTCTGATAGTAAGCGCAAAAACCGATCGTCCGTATTAGTTACTTCTATTGCTGGTAAAAAATGGCTAATTTGGTGAAGGTGGGTAGCTTCATCAGCCGTAAATAATCCATAAAGCATTCGTTCTTCAACTGTTTCTGCTAACAGTACCATTTTTGCCATATAGCCAACCCCTGCTTTCTCGATGAAATATGATTCTTCTAATAGACTGCGGTTGGCAAGTTCCAGAATAGCAGATTGTTCAGTAATATTAGATTCTTGAAAAATTTTAACTTTATGTAAGTTAAAAAATTCAGCATCCCAATAATTTAATTGTGGATAATTATGATAATTATTCTGATTAGATAAAGCTGCTGTTAATATCCGTCGCAAACGGTCATCAGAATTTGTGTGTGGTAAGTCAAAACCAACAATCTTATATTTTGAATCCATGTTCTGGGTTAGGTGTTGATACAGTTTGAATATTTGGATAATTAATAGCGTTCCAAGTTCCCCAGGTTAAAGCTTTCTGATGATTAACGTGCTGAATAAATTCCAGAATAGATCGATCTGCTTTAGTAGGAGTCTTTAAATCAAACTGAATTGTTTGAAATACCTGTGTATCCCCTTTTGCAAAATAATTACCAACTTGCTGAGTTAACCATAACAAACCACGATTTAAAACCCATCCCCAAAATCCTGGGCGTTTAGGAGTGACAAGAATTGTTTGCCCTTCAGTTTTACCACCTTCAATCGTGCGCAGTGTAAATATAATGTAGAAGTGCAGAAAATCCGGACCTAACGTCACAGTACCAGTACTGCCATACCAGTAACACATACTATAAGTAACTTCGTTGCGATATAGAGGACGAATCAGGCGAATTAACCAGGAATCATCCCCTCCTCGTGTAGTGTTGCTAAAAGTAATAGCGTTGGGGTTGAGGTTTTGAGAATCAAATATAATCTCTAAAGGTAGATTGTGTACTGTATTGAAATGGTGAGCATCAATCGCATTAATTAGTAAGACATTGGGATGGCAGTTTTTGACAAATTTAGTCCCCAATATGTAATCACAATTTGTTTGTTCTAGTTCTGGTACAAAAGGCAGCGAACTTGGCTTTTCTTCTCCCACCCAAACCCAAATTATGCCGTACTTTTCCGCTGTATGCCAAGTTTTAATACACACAGTTAGCGGTTTTTCGAGAGAAGGAACATCTACACAAATTCCGCGACTGTCATACTTCCAATTATGAAAAAAGCAGCGAATTTCATCACCTTCTACCTTACCTTCTGCTAAATGAGCGCCCATGTGTGGACAATAAGCATCTATAGCTACTACCTGACCACTAATTCCCCGATAAATTGCCAGATTTCTACCTAGCAAAGTTATAGCTTTTACCTTGCCAAGCTTTAATTTTTTTGATGGTAATGTCCAGTACCATCCTTCTATAAATTGTGTTGGATTATTAAAGTTTAAGTGTGGGTTGGTAGATGGCATAAAAATTAAATAAGAACACAATCTTGCACAAACTTTAATGATGATTCTGACTTCCACATCCGTTGTCCAGAACGGGTGAGGTTGTCATAATTAATTTCAGTTAAACAAACTAATTCATCACCTAAGCGATAGCCAGGATTTTTTTCCTCAAAAAACTGAATATGAGGATTAGTTTGTCGTCCTGATGGAATCTCAATCAGCCCTTCCCGTAAAATTTGGGGATGCGGAAACCGGACAATACCAGTTGCTTCTTGATATAAGTTACCATAATATTCCTGTGCCAAATTATCCATTAGATGCTTAATATCAGTAGGTGTTGTGACATCATAACGCGGATAGAAATCTTGCCAAAAAGTAGGGAGAAAACGATAAGTGCGAAAACCAGAGCAAATTAGCAGCCAGTAAAGTTTATTTTCTGCATAATTTTGACGCAGAAAATTGATGGCGGCAATCCAACTACGTGGTAGTGTTGTACTCGACCAAGCACTAGGATCTACAATAGTGTCGCCAGAATACACCACACTAATTTTTTCTCCCAAAAAAGTCGTTTGGCATAACATCAGAGTTGAAAATCCTTTGAGTACGTTGGATGTTTCATCTCTCAACAACAAAACCCAGTTTTTGCGCTCTAGATCGATTTGAAAGCCATCCCAGGTTATGCCTTGAAAGTGATTTTGCAGCAACGCATACATGGCGGTGCGATCGCTTGGCTGCAAATTTTGAACAGGAATCAGCAAACTCTTCATTATTCGTAAATTACTTAAATTCGATTTGTATTATATTTAATTAAAACTTTATCGACTATTATGGTAAATTTACGGTGTAATGTGACAGATTCCAGAATGGTTATTTACGTTACAATTCCGTATTCACATCTTGCACCCTCTCAATAAGAGTTAATGGAAATCGCCTACTCTACAAAATAATTAAGATGTATTTAGATTGAGAAACAAAACGCAACATTATCAAAGCTTTTGTTGGGTTATGCGATCGCTAACCCAGTCTACTATTTTACACCCCTATTTTTTGACCATTGAGACGGTTCTAGCTGATTTACATACTCCATATATTCAGCTAATGGCCGATCGATACTAAGCAGTAAATTCGGATTAAAGCGAATATTATCGTAAATTTTGCCATCCTCATCTCTGAGCATATAGTAAGCTAACCGAGTACAGAATAACAAAAATTGACTTTGTAGATACCCTAGAATACCTTGACGTTTTTCAGTTACATAAATCGGTTGAATTATCGTTTTTCCAGGTGAAATTGGAGTATAAGCATATATCATATACAGTGGCGGAAAAAGCCTGACATCTTTCATCATTGTTAACAAACCAATGCAACCATGAGCATAACGCATAGAATACTGATATGTAGAACCAAGAAATCTTTGACCTAACTTTTCTCTCCAAGTAGTTTG
This sequence comes from Nostoc sp. ChiSLP03a, assembly GCF_034531215.2. Classification (NCBI taxonomy): domain Bacteria; kingdom Bacillati; phylum Cyanobacteriota; class Cyanophyceae; order Nostocales; family Nostocaceae; genus Nostoc; species Nostoc sp. ChiSLP03a. The sequence goes on along the minus strand of NZ_JAVRBQ020000135.1, from coordinate 5,416 downwards.
AGGGAATTGTCCCCGCATTGTAAAGTCAATTTGCGTGCCTAATTCGCTGCGATGTAGCGACAAATCCATTTTGATGTCTAAGTGATGAATTGTTTTTAAATGTTGAGCATCAATCCCGTTCATCATACAAATATGATGATGGCAACTTCTGGCAAATGCAATATCAGCTTGTGCAACAATTTCTTTTCCCTTCAATTCATCAAAATCAGCTACTCCCTCTGGTGCTTTAGCATCTGGATAAATCCAGATAAATCCATACTTTTCCTCTGTTGCATAAGCTTGTAATTTAGCTTGAGTAGGAATTTCTGATTGACAGGGAATATTTTGACAAATTCCTGTTTCATCAAATGCCCAATGATGAAATGTACAACGAATCCAATTACCATCAACCTTCCCAATTCCTAAATCTGTCCCCAAATGAGGACAATAAGCATCCAAAGCCCGTACTTGCCCATCTTCACCTCTAAAAATGGCAATTTTTTGACCGCATACTTCTACAGATTTTGCTGTTTTTTTAGGGATTTCATGACTAGCACAGGCAATATACCAACCCTTAGCAATCACATCCCAATTGTTGAATACTTTCATAATTATTTGATAGATAATTATTTAATATTTCTTGTCGTTGGCGAATATCATCTCGATATTTACCCGCCAAAATCCTAAATAACATTTTACCTAAACAATAAGAAGCCCGCCAAGAAAATACAGCATCTTGTAAATCAATATGGCTACGCTCAAATAAAAAATGTCCAGTTAATCCCAGCAATTGAGTTAACGGTAATCCTAAGAGTAACCAAAAATTTTGCAACTTCCAAGTAGAAAAAAGTAAACTGTAAAAAAAGAATATTCCTAGAATGTGTAGAGTAATATTAATTGGATGTTGATGTTTAAGAATAAAAATATCCCAATAGTCTGTAAAAGGATGAGCCAAAATTTGATTATTAATCCGATTTCTCAAGCTTTGTTGAAGATTAGAATTGATATTACTCATAAGAGAGTTTGTGAAAGAGCGATATATTTTATACATCAATAGTCATTATCAGCCACACAAATACCTTTACATTTAATACCGTTCGTAGCAGTGCGCTGACAATGAGGACATAGAACTTTTTCATTTTCTGTATCTTTATTTATGTTTATACTACTGCTTGCCTGTAGCTTGTCTTTTTCGGTCTGGAGTTTTTCATTCATAAGAATAGAATAATTTTCTGCTGTTTTAATTTTACAAGTTATTGAGAAGTGATTATCTGTGAGGCACAATTGCTGAATAAAGCGATCGCTCCATCTGCCGTAGGTATCACACTATGTTGTAAATTAGGCGAAAGCTCAACCCTAACTCTGTACTCATGAGTCTCCATCCCCTCTTGAAATTTGATATTTCTGAACTCAGCATTGCAGAACGTATCCAACTGGCTGAAGATTTATGGGACAGTATCTTAGAACAGCAAGAGGAACTGCCCTCGAGTTCAACACAACAACAGGAATTAGATCGACGCTTAGAAAATTACAAAAAAAACCCTACAACTGGTTCTAGTTGGGAAGAGGTTAAAAAACGGTTAAGATTCTCCTAATGAACTATAACCTGATTATTCAACCAGAAGCAGAATATGATATTCAGGATGCATTGAATTCACAAGTATTTCACCTTATCTCAAGCATTGGGATCAAGTTAAGCTATACCCATTTAGTGCCAAGAGTGCGATCGCTGTAGGCATAGCTCTACAGATAAAGTTCTCTTTCATAGATATATTATATCGATATATCAGATATGATATAAAATAGTATGGGAGATCAAAGTAAGCCTTTAGTTTGGTTACATGGTGAAGTTAAAACCCCACCTTTCACCCAAGAAGCACGCATAGAAGTGGGTGTTCTGCTCAGACAATTACAGGAAGGTGAATCCCTTGGGTTGCCACATTCACGCCCTATGCCAAGTATAGGAATTCACTGTCATGAATTACGTATTCGAGATGCAGATAAAAACTGGAGAATCATTTATCGAATTGATGACGATGCAATCTTGATTGTTGAAGTCTTTAATAAAACAACTAGAACAACATCCAAAAACGTAATTGAGGTTTGCAAAAAGCGCCTGAGCAAATACGATATCGATCAACAGGAGTAATGTGATGGATCGAGCTAAGAAAGAACGTTTGGAATCTAAAGGCTGGAAAATTGGCACAGTTTCAGATTTTTTGGAGTTAACACCCGAAGAAACTATCTTGGTTGAAATTAAGCTAGCTCTCAGCCAAAACTTGAAGGAGCGCCGACAAAAACTGATGACTCAAAGTGAACTCGCTGATAAGATTAGTTCTAGCCAACCTCGAATTGCTAAAGCTGAAAATGGCGATGCTTCAGTATCAATTGAATTGTTGATCCGGGCAATGTTAGCAACAGGTGCAACTCCTCAAGATATTGGACAGGTGATTGCTGGTGTGGGGTAAAAGCAATTCAATGCTCCCCTCTCAAGCCTCCGTATGAGATAATTCAACAAGGAAACAAAACAGTTCCCAACTTTTCACGCCCCAAGCGATCGCTCACTTTCCCCCGACAAACAACTAGAACCCCATTAATATAAACACCTTGCACAATTTCATCCGAACCGCGCTTAACCATCCGAGGTTCACCATCTAAAACGGGATCTGATATCTGCACTTGCGGGCTAATTGGCTGATTTAAAGCATTAGGATCGAGTAAAACTATATCTGCTTTTGCACCAACTTTCAGAACTCCCGTATCCAGACCAAACCAACCAGCAGGTTCTCCGGTAACGCGGCAAATCGCAGCTTCCGGTGAAAGGAATTTCGTTGCCACAGCTTGTTTTAGCAAAGATAAAGCTCCATCATAGTAGCCCAGGTTACGGACGTGAGCGCCAGCATCGGTAAAACCAGGCAAAATATGCGGATGCTGCATCATTGCTAAACGGGGTTTTAGGCGATCGTTCGCTCCTGTCGCCACCCAGCGTAAATCTGTATCGTATTTTTGTAATGCGTGGATAAATAAATCCACTGGTTCTTGTTGCTTTTGACGAGCAATTTTGGCAAAACTTAACCCTTGCCAACTTGCTTCGGGACAGTGAATAACTTCCATCAAATCTAACTGACGATGGAATGATTTACGCCGTTTACTCAGCCATTCTTGGCGAAACTGACGACGAAAAACTTCCGATGCCCATAATTGTTGTCTTTCTTCTCGTGACTGACAGCCATTGAGTTGTGCGCCTGTGGAGAATTCTTCAAATAAGGGAGTCACAGATCCATCAGAGTAAATGGTGAAAGGTTCAGTTAGGGTTTGAAAGCGCACATTACCATTTAGAAGCCGATTCCAAATAAAAAGTAGGGGGGAAAATATTCGCCATAGGTTGCGATCGTGTACGGCATCTAAGGCTGAGAGGACTGTTAGCCGCAGTGGTTTTTGTCCAATCCCTGAACCCATCCGCAGAATATCTACAAAGGAAGCAAGTCGTTGTAAATTGGGTGTGACTTGAAAAACACGTTGGCTACGCCGACATAAATCCGCCAACATTGCATATTCTTTAAATTTGGCATGTTGAGAAGGAATTGTGCAGCCTTGCCATTCTCCACTCATCCGATGCCAAGGAAACATATCAATAGAAATGCCAATAAAGCCAGCATCTATTGCATCTCTGGCTATGCGCTGCATAAGTTTTAGTTCAAATTTTGTTGGCTGAACGGTTAAGCTGCGTTCTAATCCCATCACATAAGCGCGTAAAGCACTGTGTCCAAACATTGCGGCAACATTGGGGCCAAGGGGTAACTGTTGCAAATGCTGTAAATATTCTGCTGGTGTCTGCCAGGAAACCGACTTTTGTAGCCATTTTGCAATCAGCCGATGGGAAAGTGTTTCTACCCTCTGAAAAATATCAGCCAGGATTTGGGGTTGGGCGATCGCAACAGACAAGCTACAGTTACCAATAACCACGCTGGTAACACCATGACGCACTGATTCGCTCAATCCTGGTGCAATTTCTACCTCTAAATCGTAATGAGTATGAATATCTATAAATCCCGGTGTCATCCATAACCCAGAAGCATCAACCACTTCACGCGCTGGGGTAGTTAAGGAAGGTGCAAGGGTGACAATGCGGCCATTTTGAATTCCGATATCTTTGCGCACAGGTGGAGAGCCTAAGCCATCGAAAATTAACCCGTTTTGAATCAGCAAATCCAACATGATTGTTTGTTTTCCTTTGATGTCGCCACCGGAAAGGGCGGGTACGCCATCGCATTACAGGATGACGCAAATATTCATTGCTACATCTTAATAGTAGATAATCGGGAACTCCTTCAAGCGATCGCTTGGAGGATGTCTAAGAAGTTTCAAATATTTGTTGATTCCCCCTAATTCCTTTAAAAAAGAGGGAATAAGAGTCTTAAAGTTCCCCAATTTATCGGGGGATTTAAAGGGATTTCTAAAGGTTAGGTGTATACAAAAAAACTTTTTAGACATCCTCTTAAAGTTGCAGATGTTACTTAACTTTCACATACATCGAAGCAGGCATTTTTGTAACTAGCAATTTCAGTTATCTCTATCTGTCTTATGTAATAAGTCCTATACCTACCCTAAGTAGGGTTATCTATCTATATTTGTTCGTTAAGTTGTATGAAGTATTGAAAGCAAAATACCTTTAATTTAGTTGGAGTTTTTTATGACTTACACAATTGATGAAGCAACAAGACCAGCTTTAGAAAGTTTTCAACGCTTTGATGTAGATACTCAGCTAGCCCTACTTTGGTTCGGTTATCTCGATCTTAAAGAGCAGCTACAACCAGCACCTCCTCCAAGCGTTGAACAGCCTGCCAAAGCAGTGTTTGACAAATTCCTGGACTTGTCTAAAGAAGAGCAACTGCAAGCACAACGCGACATTATTAATGGTGCAGCTAACGATGTCAGCCAAACCTATAATAGTCTAAGTCCCAATGCCAAATTAGACGTTTGGTTTCTGTTGGCACAAGGAATGGAGGATGGAAGCATAATTCAAGTGCCCTCCGACTATCAACTACCTGGTGAAACGGATGAATTTGTCGCATCGATCAAAAATCTAGAGTTTGAGCAACGGATTAATTTCATGTTGAGTGTAGTGGAAACAATGGGTTAGTCAAGTCCAACAACTCTCAAACTTTCTAGAATTAAGGATAACTCAAAGTACCAAATTAAGCTAGACTTGGCTATTTTTGCTTTACTTTAATAGACCTTAACTTAGAACTACCGCAGAGATAATCTTTGCGGTAGTTTTGATGCAATTTTAAGATAATAACCCAAGTTGCGGGTTATCAAGCTGTGGGTACTTTGCACTTGAATAGTCGTGCGCTCGTTCAGGACGAAGTGGCGATTGCACGTCGCGCAACCGCCACCTCAATTAACTCAAAAATACAGATACTGAATTAGATTA